>CAZMFY010000026.1:0-18609 GCA_964565635.1 uncultured Oscillospiraceae bacterium | reverse complement strand
GCACCCCGGACGAGAGCTATCACGGCATCACCTACGCCGAAAAGTTCGGCCTGGGCGGCGCCTTCATCACCAAGTGCACCGCCCAGCTCATGCGGGACTTCGGCTCCATCCAGTCCCCCCAGCACGCCTTCTATCTGAATCTGGGGCTGGAAAGCCTGCATGTGCGCATGCAGCGCCACTGTGAAAACGGTCAGACCGTGGCGGAATACCTGGCCGCCCATCCCAAGGTGGAAAAGGTGCACTACTGCGGCCTGCCGGGCGATCCCTATCATGCCCGGGCCCTGAAATATCTGCCCAACGGCTCCTGCGGCGTGGTCAGCTTCGAGCTGAAGGGCGGCCGGGAAGCGGCCTCCCGCTTCATGAACAGCCTGCGTCTGGCCGCCATCGAAACCCATGTGGCGGACGCCCGTACCTGCTGTCTGAACCCCGCCAGCACCACCCACCGCCAGATGAACGACGCGCAGCTGGAAGCCTGCGGCGTCCCAGCCGGGCTGGTCCGGATGAGCTGCGGGCTGGAGAGCAGCGCGGACCTGATCGCCGATATCGCCCAGGCCCTGGAAAAGTGCTGAGACCCCGGAGCGCCGCAGCGCTCCCTCCTCATGGTCTCATGATCCGCGCGACAGACATAGGCCCTGCATCGCAGCGCCATGGCGCCGCGCTTTCTCCTCATGGGCTCATGATCCGCACGGCAGACAGATGACCTGCGTCGCAGGCAGCAAAAAAGACCGGATTCATCGTCAATCCGGTCTTTTTTTGATCCTGTCCGGTGCCTGCCCGGTTCCCGCTGCTCTTCCTCCTCAGCCCCGGCCGGCTTCCTGTCCGTCCCGGAAGCGCTTCATCATCTCGTTGGTCAGGCTGTGGTCCGAAGGCTGCAGGACGATCTCCTGCCGGGGAACCCACTGCGCGTAGCCCAGTTCCCGCTCCTCCCGGTGAATCGTGGGATCCCCGTCCACCTCGCAGTAGAATCCCATCAGCAGATCGGAAGCGATGCCCCAGGGCTGGGACTTGTAATATCGGATGTTCTTCACCCGAAGCCCCACTTCCTCCATGACCTCCCGTTCCACCGTCTGCTCCACGGTTTCCCCGATTTCCGTAAACCCGGCAATCAGCGCGTTATGCCGAAAGCCGCTCCGGTACCGGGTAATCAGCAGCCGCTCCCCATCCATTACCCCGACGATGACCGCGGGATTGATCCGGGGATAGATGCGGTTCCCGCACCGCGGGCAGACGAGCGCCCGCTCATCGTGCGCCGGCTCCACAGCCCCCCCGCAGGCGCCGCAGAAGCGGCTGGTCCGGTACCAGGTCCGCAGATGAAATCCCGTATAGACCGCAAAGATCTCCGTATTGCCCGCCAGTCCCAGGGTCCGGAGCTCCTGAAGGGAATAAAGGTCATAGCCCGCGGGCGGGGCCTCCTCCCCCAGAGCCAGGAAGAAAGCCTGTCCGTTTACGGAAAAGGCATAGATCCCTTCTCCCCTTCCCGTCTCTTTCCAGGCGGGAAAGCGAAGCCGGCCGTTCTCCAGCCGCGCGGCGATCCTGTTTTCCTGAAAGCACAGCGCCGGATCCTCTGCCTCCGGTGCCAGATCCCGGAAGGCGTTTTCCAGGCGATCCGGGATTATGTCCTGTATCATGGGCAGCTTCCTTTCCTTCCGCGGCGGGGCCGATTCCCGCCCCGGGCCTCCCTTTCCTTCCGCGGCGGGACCGATTCCCGCCCCGGGTCTCCGGGATGGCGGACCGTCGATCCACTCCCTTATCCGGGGGAATTCGTCTTCTCCTTCAGCCGGCTCAGATCATAGGGCGTCGTCTGATAGACGAAGTAGTTCAGCCAGTTGCAGAACAGCAGGTTGGCATGGGCGCGCCACCGCACCCGGGGAGGAACGGACGGGTCGTCCCCGGGGAAATAGTTTTCCGGCACATGAATCGGTTTCCCCGCCTGCACGTCCCGGAAGTATTCCTGCGCCAGGGTATCCGGATCGTATTCCGAATGGCCGGTAATGAAGATCTGCTTATGCTCCCGGGCGTAAATGGCATAAACGCCCGCCTGGGGGGAGGAAGCCAGGATCTGCAGCTCCGGCCTGAATTCCACATCCTCCCGCCGGACCGTGGTATGCCGGGAATGGGGCACCTCAAACACATCGTCGAATCCCCGGAAGAGGATGCTGTTTTTGTATTCCACCTGATGGGGGAACACGCCGAAAAGCTTCTCCGGCAGATTCTGCTTGGGAATCCCGTAATGATGGTACAGCCCCGCCTGAGCCCCCCAGCAGATATGGAAGGTGGAATGGACGTGGTCCTTCGTCCAGTCCATCAGATCGCACAGCTCCTGCCAGTAATCCACCTGCTCGAAGGGAAGGTGCTCCACCGGCGCGCCGGTAATGATGCAGCCGTCATAATTGCGGTCCTTCACCTCTTCGAAGGACTTATAGAAGGCCTGCAGATGCTCCGAGGGCGTATTGACGGAGGTATGGCCCGCCGGCGCCGCCAGCTCCAGCTCGATCTGCAGAGCGGTATTCCCCAGCAGCCGGGAAAACTGCACCTCCGTCTGAATCTTCTTGGGCATCAGGTTCACCAGCAGAATCTGCAGCGGCCGGATATCCTGGGTCTGGGCCCGGTTCTGGGTCATGACGAAGATATTTTCCCGCTGCAGCACATCCACCGCCGGCAGATGATCCGGAATTTTAATCGGCATCTTCCTGTTTCCTCCCTGTCGCTCCTGAACGGCCGCGGGATGTCCGCGCTTCCCGTCCGGTCTTTTTATTGTATGTCCCGGCGGCCGTTTGTCAATCGGCTGCCCCCGCTTTCCTTCCCGGCCTCCGGCCCGTCACAGCACCGGCTTTCCTTCCCGGCCTCCGGCCCGTCAAAGCCCCGGCCTATTCCAGTGGCCCCGGGTGCTTTCCGCCGGGCTTCGTTCAAACCCGTCCACCGCCCGCAGCACCGCCGCGGCCTCCGGCCCGTCACAGCACCGGCCTGTTCCAGTGGCCCCGGGTGCTCTCCCCCGGGCTTCTTTCAAACCTGGCGGCCGCCCGCAGCACCGCCGCGGCCTCCTCCGGGGTCTCCGTGGTCAGCTCCGCGCAGCGCGACAGGCCCGTCCGCTTCTCCCCCAGGTCCACCGGCAGCGCGTTCAGCAGGCGCACCAGGCAGCCCTCCGGCAGGCGGATCCGCTGCAGCGGAAACCGGTATCCGCCCTGATCCTCCAGCCATTTTCCCCGCAGCGCGCGGGGATCCTCCCCATCGCACAGCGCGCAGTGCGCGTGTCCCTTCTCCCATCCCTGCACCGTTCGGGCCGGGCAGTGATGCAGCAGCATCAGCTGGGTTCGGCCATAGACGGAAAGCACAACCTCCGGCATGTCCGCCCCCGGCGCCTGCAGCGCCTTCAGCTCCTCTCCGGACAGCTCCGGGCTGGCCGTGACAAACAGGCAGCCCTGCTCCTTCAGCAGCCGCGCCGCCCGCCGGTTCATTACCGGGATTCCGGGGCCCGCTGCCACGGGCACCGGCCAGGAAAGCCCCAGCTGTCCCACGCTGCCCAGCAGCACCCCGCCGAGGATCTCCCGATGGCGTTCCGTCCAGGCCCGCAGCCCCTCCAGCGTTTCCTCCTCGCATACCTCCGGCAGCCGCAGCCATTCCCCGGGCTTCATGGCCGCCGCCAGCGTCTCCATGGCCGTCTCCCGGAAATCCTCCGGATACCAGATGATCTGATCCGCGGCGCCCCGGCACACCTCCGCCTGCGCGACGGTTCGGACCGTAACGCGTAGGCCGTGCCGCGGCTTTTCCGCCGTCTCCCCGGGTTCCCCTTCCGGCGCTCCGGGCTCCTCCGGTCCCCCGGGGAAGGCGAAATCCTCCATCCGCGCCTCCGCCAGGCGGGAAAGCCCTTCCCGGCGCAGAGCGTTCAGCGTGGATACCGGCACGAAGGCGCCGGCGGTATGCACGTCCGCCGTCCGGACGATAAAATCCGTGCCCCCCGCCTTCCGCAGCTGCCTGGCCATATCCTCCGGGGTAGTTTCCCGGCTCCGGGCCGCCTCCGCCGTCTCTCCCGAAACCTGTACGGTCCTTTCTCCGTCGGAAAGCCGCAGCAGCAGCGCCTTCCCCGGCCATGCGTCCAGGGCCAGATCCACCGGGATTTTCCTGATCGGCGCTTCCATGGCTTCCTTCAGCTGCCGGCTGTCCGTCAGCCGGTACACCGGATCCCCCCCGGACGCCCGCAGGCCTTCCCGCAGCCGCAGCACCGCCGTTTCCCCGGCCGGCGTATCCTTCCCCGCGTAAATCAGTTCCTTTTCTTCCCGGCCGTGCTTCAGCCTGAGCCCGTCTCCGTCATGCAGATCCCGCTCCAGGCGGATCTTCGCCAGATTTCCCCGGCATTCCGTCACCTGTCCGATTCGGATGCCCTGGTGATTCACGCTGTCCGGCTGGATGACCCCCGCGTCTTCCGTCCCGAAGGCATATCCTTCCATAAAGCCCCCCCGGTGGAAGATCTGGCGCAGGGCTTCCTTCTCCCCCTCCTCCGCGGGCCGGAAAGCCCCGGTGGCCAGGCCGTCCATCCCCCGGCGGTAGCTCTCCGTCACGGTATAAACGTATTCCGGCCGCTTCAGCCGGCCCTCGATCTTCAGGCTGGAAACCCCAGCCTCCTTCAGATTCGGGAGCCGGTCCCGCAGACATACGTCCCGGGGGCTGAGCCATGCGCCTTCCACCCCGTCAAAGCGATACAGCTTCCGGCAGGGCTGCGCGCACCGGCCCCTGTTCCCGCTGCGCTCCCCCACCATGCTGGAAAAGAGGCATTCCCCGCTGACGGAAACGCACTGGGCCCCGTGAACGAAAACCTCAATCTCCGGCCCGGCTTCCGCGCACCGCCCAATCTCCGCCAGGCTGCACTCCCGGGCCAGCACCACCCGCTTCATGCCCATTTTCGCGCACCAGCGGACGCCGGCGGCATTGTGAATCGCCATCTGGGTGCTGGCATGCACCCGCAGCCCCGGCCAGCGTTCCCGGATCATCGACAGCAGGCCCAGATCCTGCACCAGCACCCCGTCCGCCCGCAGGCGGTTCAGAAGCCTCAGCAGCTTTTCCGCTTCCGGCAGCTCCCGATCCTTCACCAGGGTATTCACCGTTACGTATACCCGCATATGATGCAGATGGGCAAAGCGGATCGCCTCCGCCAGCTCATCTCCGTCAAAATTCCCGGCACCGGCCCGGGCGCTGAAGGCCGCGTATCCCAGATACACCGCGTCCGCTCCGGCCGCCTGTGCCCGCTCCAGTGATTCCCGGCTGCCCGCCGGCGCAAGAATTTCCATCTTTCTCGTCCAAGCCTTCCGTTTATCCATGTGTCAGAAAAGCGCTCTTTCATGCGGATGTTCCCGATTTCCCGCCGCACGGTGTATCATGTAGCGTCTCCTTCGGGCTTCCGTCTTCGTCCTTATTTTTTCTGTTTTTCCCGCTCCGCCAGCATCTGCTGCATCCGCCGCTTCAGCTCCGTATTTTCGTCCTTCGCCTTCAGCAGCTCGTCCGCCAGGTTAAAGCAGGTCAGCTCCGTCGCCTGCTGATGCGGCAGATGGCTGGTGATCTCCATCTCCTGCAGCCGCCGGTCCACCAGCGCCGCCACCCGCTTCAGATATTCCGGGGAATCCAGGGAAACCAGCGTATAGCTTTTGCCGGCAACCCGCACCGTCACCCTTTGCTTTTCCATGTTTCTTTCCCCCTCAAAGAATAAAAGCGCGGAAAAGTCTTTCCTTTCCGCGCGGAGCATCCGGATCTTACAGCTGATCGAAGGGATAGACCTCTCCGAAGGTATCCACCCGGACAGAGGCCATGACCTGGGGCTCCAGGGGCTTGTCGGCCCGGTCCCGAGGCGTGTTCACGATATCCTCCGCCACTTCCATGCCTTCCAGCACCTTGCCGAAGGCCGCGTACTGCCCGTCCAGATGGGGGCTGTCGCTGGTCATGATGAAGAACTGGCTGCCGGCGGAATCCGGCATCATGCTGCGGGCCATGCTCAGCACGCCGTAGGTATGCTTCAGCGGGTTATTCACCCCGTTGGCGGCAAACTCGCCTTTAATGGAATATCCGGGTCCGCCGTATCCGGCGCCCTTGGGATCTCCGCCCTGGATCATGAAGCCGGGGATGACCCGGTGAAAAATCAGGCCGTCATAGAACCCGCTGTTGGCCAGAGCCACAAAGTTTCCCACGGACTGAGGCGCGTATTCGGGATAAAGCTCTCCTTTCATTTCCCGTCCGTCCTGCAGTACAATGGTAAACACAGGATGCTGTGCCATCTTTTAAGATCTCCTTCCGTTTCTCCGTCTCCGCACGCGTGCGAAGCTGCGCGCCTGCACCCGGTCCTTCTTTCCCGGGAGCTTCCCGGCGCTTGAAAACAGGAATATTGTACCAGCATTCGCCCCGCTTTGCAAGCGGTTGGCCCTCTGGGGCTTCCGAACCCCCACTCCGCGGGCGCTTTTTCGGGCGGCCGGCAGGGCTTTCCGCGCTTCCGGTGCGGCGCGCATGCCCCCGGACCGGTTGGCCCTCCGGGGGTTTCCGGGCCCCGCTCCACAGGCGCTTTTGCGGGCAGTCGGCAAGGACCTGAGGGTTTTGACAGACAAGGACTTTGAGACTATAATGAAGAAACTGTTTCCCGGAGATAATCCCCTCCGGCGCGCAGGGAAAGGACCGATGCCTCATGACGATTTTACATCCCCAGCAGCCCGTGAATAACATGAACCCGGAAGACGTATTCTTTGCCGTCGACGATCTGGGGACGCAGACGGGCTACGGTTATATTCTCTATCAGCTGCAGCCCGGACTCTATCCGGACTGCCCGGTCAACATGTATTTTTCCATCGAGGGAGATCAGAGCAGCCGGTATCTGCTCTTCGGGGCCCTGATTGCCCGGGCGCGCCAGCTGCAGAACGTGAACCCGCAGCTACGGGCCCGCCTGTATACGAGCCTGGATCCCCGGGACGACCAGGGGCGTGATTTCTATGTGCGCAACGGGTTTGACCTGGAGGACAGCGACGCCTCCGTCTCCCTGCAGATTCCCTTCGGGGACGGGCGCATCCCCATGAGCTGCACCGTAGCCGCCACACCGCTGAACACCTGGGATGAACAGCAGAGCCTGCTTTCCCGGCTCCAGATGAACGATATCACCTACCTGGACCGGAACACCCTGCTGGAAATGATGCACATGCCTCATTTCATCACCCTGGGACTGTATCGGAACGCCGGGCTCATCGGGGAGGCCATCATGGCGGGCGCGGGAGATCAGGCGGAGCTGGTCGCCGTCTATATCGAGCCCGGCAGCCGCCGCCGGGGCATGGCAAAGGCCCTTCTGCACCGGACCATGGCCATCATGGCCGCGGAAGGGGTTGCCCGGGTCAGCGCGAGGATCATGACCCGCAGCCTTCCCCAGCAGCACCTGATGAACGATTTCGGCGCCGTCCAGACCGGCGTGCAGGTCATTTTTCCCGGAATGTATCTGAACTGAATCATGCCGAAAAAGGCGTATAAAAAGCACCGCGGAAGCAACATCCATGCCTACTTCCGCGGTTTCTTGATCAGGAAGGCAATTCCCTTTTCGCTCACAGGAGCGAATTTCCTTTCCTCCGGTTCTTGCTTTCAGCCGTTACGGCACCGCTTCCGCCGGATTCGTCACCCTGCCGTCTCCGAACCGATCTGAAGGATAAAGAAGCGTCACGTTGCTTTCCTTCAGCAGCCTGACCCATGCGTTGCTGGGACAGGCATCCGTAATAATGGCATGAACCTGGTTGAAGTCAAACAATCTGGCAAAGGCGACCGTACCGAATTTGCTGTGGTCCGCAAGCAGCACCAGTTTTTTGCTGTGATCGGCCATCGCCTGTTTCAGCGCAACTTCCTCGGGGTCCGTGTCGAAAACGCCGCTGTTCATGTCCAGCCCCTTGCAGCTAGAGAAGAAAATGTCCGTATAGTGATCTGTAATCGTCTTCTGCGCAATGGTTCCGTAGAAAATGCTTCTGCTTTTCCGAAGGGGCCCGCCGGTGGACATGACCATGCCCCTTGAATCCAGCATCTCGTTCAGCACATTCAGGGAATAGGTCATGAGCAGCAGATCTTCATTGTCCTTCATATGGGGAAGCAGTTCGAAAACCGTTGTACTGGAATCTACGCCGATCACCACCCGGCCATCCGGAATCAGCGTGGCAGCCAGCTCCGCAATCCGGCGCTTTTCCTGTACGTGAATCTGGGCACGCTGTACAAAGCTGATCTGGGCGGCGGCGCTGTGCGGAGCGGCCAGCACGGCGCCGCCGTAAGTCCGGTTCACAAGCCCTTCCGCTTCCAGCGCTTCCAGATCTCTCCGAATGGTCTCCCCTGTAACCTTAAATTCCTTTTCCAGCGAAGCCACCGTCACCCGTTTTTCCGCTTTGATCATCGTTCGAATGGAATCCAGTCTGTTTTTTTTTGCCATCTCTGTTTGTCTCCCGATGCGCAGGATCTGCGCCTTCTTCCCGCGGTCAAAGCCAGGCCGGAGCTTCTTTCAGGCGTCTGCCGGTAGGCTCTCCCGCAGTTTCCTTAATATTATATCATAACACCCCTATAGCAAACCAGTCCTTTTTATCCCGCCTCCCCGCAAATCAGATTGCAGCCGTCTCACCACCTGTCTCCGTGACATGGACAGCCTCCTTCGAGGCATCCCATTGCGCCCGTTTTTTGTTCTGTCCTTTGGGAAATCTAAAAGCCCCCCTGCTCATCATAAAGCGGGAGGGCATTGCTTTTCTGTCAGGCGTTCACGACATTTTCCGGGGCTCCCTTCAGGAAGGAGGCGATGTTGTCCGCAGTCGTCTTCATGATCCTTTCCCTGGCTTCCCGGGTAGCCCAGGAGATATGCGGCGTAATCAGGCAATTGGGCGCATGGAGAAGCGGATTATCCTCCCGAATCGGTTCCGTCGACACCACGTCCAGCGCTGCAGCGGCCACCTTCCCGGACCGGAGGGCTTCCGCCAGGTCCTCTTCATTCACCAGCCCGCCCCGGCTGTTGTTGATCAGAATGACGCCGTCCTTCATCTTTGCGATATTTTCCCTGTTGATAATGCCGGCCACCTCCGGAAACAGCGGACAATGCAGGAAAATAAAGTCGGATTTCGCGAAAAGCTCATCCAGCTCGACGTACTCCGCTACTTCCCGGCCCCGGTCTCCCGGATATTTGTCATAGGCGATCACATGCATATTCAGGGCGTTCAGCACCTTCGCGGTGTTATATCCGATCCGACCCAGACCGATAATCCCGGCGGTCTTGCCCGAGACCTCGACCAGCGGAGAACGCCAATAGCAGAAATCCTCCTGCGCCGACCACTCCCCAGCCCTTACGCTTTCGCTGTGGGCTCCGATATGGGAACAGGCTTCCATCAGCAGCCCAATGGCAAACTGGCTCACGTTGTCCGTTCCGTATACCGGAACATTCATAACGGGAATACCCTTTTCCCGGGCAGCCTCCACGTCCACCACGTTATAACCGGTCGCCAGCACGGCGACAGCCTTCAGATTCGGACAGCGTTCCAGTGTCCCGCGGCTGATGGGTGTTTTATTGATTACGGCAATCTCCGCATCCCCGATCCGCTCCGGAATCAGATCCGACTCCGTATAGGACGTCCGGTCGTACACCGTAACTTCTCCCAGCGCTTCCAGCGGCGCCCAGCTTATGTCTCCCGGGTTCTCCGTATAGCCGTCCAGCACGATGATCTTCATTTGCATTTTCCCTCTTTCCGTCTTTGATAAGAAACGGGCGCGAAAGCCACACACGGTTCCTCCACGGGGCTCCGCGCCCCGGAGGATCAGGACATGGAGGATCAGGACATGGAGATCGGTCCGCCGCGCAGCTTTCCTGCCGTCACAATCCGGTTCACCGCCACCATGTACGCCCCCATCCGCATGGTGGTTCCCTTTTCCTTCGCCTTGGCTTCCACTTCGTCATAGGCCTTCAGCATGATCTTTTCCAGCGTCCTGTTGACCTCCTCCAGATCCCAGGCCATAGACTGAATATTCTGCACCCATTCGAAATAGGAAACAACAACTCCGCCCGCATTGGCCAGGATGTCCGGAATGACCGGGATGCCCTTCTTGGCCAGAATCTCATCCGCTTCCACCGTGGTGGGGCCGTTAGCCGCTTCCACGATCAGCCTGGCCCGAACCTGAGCGGCGTTTTCTCCCGTAATCTGGTTTTCCAGCGCGGCGGGGATCAGCACATCGCAGGGGCAGGCCAGCAGCTCCGCGTTCGTAATATGCGTGATGCCCTCCGCCTCATAATCCTTTAGCGCATGGTCCCGGTTGGCCAGATACTTTCGGATGGCAGGGATGTCCAGTCCTTCCCGGTTCATGACGCCGCCGGACCAGTCGCTGACCGCGATGACTTTCCGGCCGTCCCGATACAGAATATCCGCGGCCACTCCGCCTACATTTCCCATACCCTGCACCACGTAGGTCAGATCCGCCGGATCCAGCCCCATGGATTTCAGGCTGCGGTATGTAATGATGACTACTCCCCGGCCCGTAGCCTCCAGTCGCCCAACGGAGCCGCCCAGTTCCAGGGGCTTACCCGTAACTACGCCGGGAACCGCATGCCCCTTGAACATGCTGTAGGTATCCATGATCCATCCCATAACTTCACCGTTCGTGTTTACGTCCGGCGCGGGAATATCCTGGTCCGGGCCGATAATGGGCAGGATACGGGTTGTATACCGGCGTGTCAGTCTAATCAGCTCATCCCGGCTGAGTTCCCTCGGATCCACCTTGACGCCACCCTTGGCGCCGCCGTAGGGAATGTTAACCACCGCGCACTTGAAGGACATCCAGGCCGCCAGTGCCTTTACTTCGTCCATGTTGGCCTTCTGGTGGAAGCGGATGCCTCCCTTGTACGGGCCACGGGCGCTGTTATGCTGCACCCGGTACCCTTCAAACACCTTCAGCTCTCCGTTGTCCATCCGGATCGGGATGGAAACCGTCAGCTCCCGTTCAGGATAACGCAGGGTCTCATATTCATCCTTCTTCAGCCCCAGCAGCTCCGCCGCCTCATCCAGCACATGCAGCATGTTCTCATAGGGATTATACGCCTTCTCAGCCATAGATCATTATCCTGCCTTTCTTTATTTCTGTCAAACAAAGCCCGTCGTCTGTGCCCCTGCAGACCTGGATCAGCCGAATAGCCCGAACGGTCTGCAGGCGGCGAAACTCATTCGAAGGAGAAGCCGACCTCTTTCAGCTTATCCTGCACCCAGGGACGGGGCCAGCCCTTTCCGGACAGAATGCCGTCCAGCTGTCCCTTTTCACTCTCATTCACCTTCCAGGCCGCCTTCGCGATTTCCTCCGCGAACTGCGGCGGAATCACCAGGAGCCCGTCCGCGTCGCCCACGATGATATCCCCGGGATTGATCACCAGCCCGGCAAAGGAAACGGGATAATTCATTTCCCCGGGGCCGTTCTTGTAAGGACCGTTGGGGGTAACCCCCTTGGCGTATACCGGGAAATCGAGCCGGCTCAGGGCGTAGCTGTCCCGCACGCATCCGTCGATAATGATGCCTGCCAGGCCTCTGCTCTTTGCGTAATTGCTCATAATCTCCCCGCACAGGGACCGGCTCATGCTGCCCTTATTGGCCAGCACGATCACGTCCCCGGGCTTCGCCATGTCCAGAGAGGCATGGAAGAGAAGATTATCCCCGGCCGGAGCGTTCACCGTGAAGGCGGTCCCCAGCAGGCGAAGATCCGGATTCAGGGGATAAATGCTCTGATCCACCGCCGCGATCCGTCCCATGGTATCATCGATGTTCGCCACCGGGAGCCCCCGGAAAGCTTCCACCAGTTCCTTGGCCGGGCGCTCAAAGTCCGTTCTGATTCTGCATCCAACTGCCATATTCGTTTTCCTCCTGTTCTCCGATCGTTTGCGTATGGTTTAATCTGCCTTTTTCTCCTTCAGTTTGCCAAGGGCTTCCCTGATTCTCTTCGCCGCCTCCACCAGTTCCTCATAGGCGGTGGCATAGGACAGCCGCAGATAGCCTTCCCCCGCGCTGCCGAAGGCGCTGCCGGGTACCATGGCCACCTTCGCCTCGTTCAGCAGATACTCCGCCATTTCATAGGACGTCAGACCGAAGCTTTTGATATTCACAAAGATATAGAAGGCACCCTTGGGGTCGTTGGTAGACAGCCCGTCAATCGCGTTCAGCGCGCTGATCAGGAAATTTTTCCTGCGCTCATATTCGAGCCGCATCGCTTCCACGTCCCTGTCGCATTCCGTCAGGGCGGTCACGGTAGCATCCTGAACAAAGGAGGAGGCGCAGGTGATGGTCTGCTGATGCATGCGCACGCAGACCTCGATGATCTCCTTCGGCGCGCACATATAGCCCAGTCGCCATCCGGTCATGGAATAGGCCTTCGACACGCCGCTCAGCTTGATGGTTCTTTCCTTCATGCCCGGCAGGGACGCGATGCTGATATGCTTTTCCCCATCATAGGTCAGCTGCTCGTATATTTCATCGGAAAGCACCAGCAGGTCATGCTTTTTCGCCAGTTCCGCCACCCGCTCCAGGGTCTCCCGGGAAAAGACGCCGCCCGTGGGATTGCTGGGATCCACGATGACGATCATCTTCGTCTTTTCGGTGATCAGTCCTTCCATTTCCTCGAAGTCAATCTGGAAATGGTTTTCCTCCAGCAGATGATAGTTCACGGGAACAGCCCCCAGGGACCGGGGTACGTTCATGTAGTTCAGCCAGACTGGATTCGGAATCAGTACTTCATCCCCCGGGTTCAGGAATCCGGCCATGCCGTCATAGGTTCCCTCGCCCACACCCACGGTCACCATCACTTCGGACGGATCGTAATCGATTCCGTTGAACCGCTTTTCAAAGGCGGCAATCGTCCTGCGCAGCTCCGGGGTACCGTAGTTGGACGTGTAAAAAACATGTCCGGCCGCGAGGCTTGCTTCCGCCGCCTTTTTGATCTTCTCTGGCGTGTCAAAATCCGGTCGTCCGATTTCCAGGTGGATTACATGTTCCCCAGCCTGCTGCATTTTGTTCGCCTTCTCCAGCACCGCGCGGATTCCCGAGAAGGGAAACGCCTTCATCCGTTCTGCCTGTACGTATTCCATATGCTGCCTCCATCCGTCTGTTTTTATATATCAGTTTCCGTAAGCTCTCCGTCTTTCGTCCGCCTGTGCTCTAGACCGCAACCCTTCCGTGGCGCCGATGGCTTCCACCGCAATGGAGGCCACGCAGTTGGCAAACACGGCGCACTCCCGGGGGGAGCAGCCTTCCAGCAGCGCGCTGATAAAGCCCGCCGCGAAATTATCCCCCGCGCCGGTGGTATCGATGCATTTGGCGGAAGGATACGCGGAGACCTGATGCCGTTCCTGCCAGCTCTTCAGCAGACAACCCGCCTTCCCGGTCTTCAGCACCACCGTGCCCACGCCCATCTCCAGGAAGGTGTCCGCAATCTCGTCCCAGTCTTCTTTTCCGGTCAGCCGCCGGGCTTCCTCCAGGTTTGGAAAGAAGTAATCCACATAGCGGAGTGCGCCGCGGATGCTTTCCAGGGTTTCTCCGTTCTTGGGAGAAACCACATCCGCGCAGATCACCGTGCCCTGGGCCCGGGCCTTTTCAAAAAGCGGGATCATGAACGCTTCCGTCAGCAGCGGTGTATTGAAAATGCTGGCGAAGGACAGCACCTTCACGCCATCGATGCCGTGAACATCCATGTCTTCCGGGCCGATGGTCCAGATGCTTCCACTCCGGTTGGTGATGAAAGTTCGCTCCGCATCCTCTCCGATGAGCCCGATGTTGATGCTTGTATTCTTCTCCGGATCCTCCCGCAGGCAGGAAACGTCGATGCCGTTCTTCCGACAGTGTTCCAGCACCATTCCCCCCACCAGATCGCGTCCGATGCAGCTTACCAGCCGGGTTTCATGCCCCAGCCGGGTCAGAACGGTGGCCTCGTTGATGGCATCCCCGCCCACGGACCAGAGCATCTTCTGCGCCGGAAAGGAAGGCACATCCAGCAGCGTCCGGTTAACCGTAAACACCTGAAGGTCCATGAACGCGGCCCCGACGACCGCAACCTCACTTTTCCTCTTTTCCCGTTCCATATTCACCTCTTACCGGTCCAGGGCTTCCGCCATCTCCCGGATCTCCTGGGCATCCTCCGCCGAAAGAGAGATTTCCAGCGCCCGCACGTTCTGCCGGATCTGCTCTTCGGAAGTGGAGCCGCTCAGCAGGATCACCTTCTCGTCCTGCGCCAGAATCCAGGCCATGCAGATATCCGCAACGGTGCAGGCATATTTTTCCGTGAAGGGCTTCAGCCCGTCAAGGAAGTCAAAGACCCGGGGCAGGTTCTCCGGCTGGAACCATTTTTTCGGAATCTGGGCGCCTACGGGCTTGTAATCCCGGGGCAGAGCCCCGGACAGCAGGCCCATTTCCAGCGGGGAATACGCCTGAAGCGCCACGCCGTGAGCCTTACAAATGGGAAGAAGCTCTTTTTCCACCTCCCGGTCCAGCACCGAGTATTTTGCCTGCACGATGTCCAAATCGCCCCATTTCAGGTATTCTTCCACCTGATCCGGCCTGACGTTGGCTGCGCCGATGGCCCGGATCTTCCCCTGTGCCTTCAGTTCATTCAGCGTTTCCATGGTGTCCCGGATGGGGGTAAAGTAGGGTTCCACCGACTGCCAGTGGGACATATACACATCCACATAGTCAATGCCCATCCGCTCCAGGGATTTGTCAATTTCCTCCCGGATGGATTCCCCGGACAGGTTCCAGTACAGCTGACGCCCGTTGACCTTGTTAAACAGGGATCCCTCCCGGTCCCATACGACGCCGAACTTGGTGATAATCACCACCTTTTCCCGGTCCATACCCTTCAGCGCTTCTCCCAGGATCCGTTCGCTGTTGCCGAAATTGTATCCCGGCGCCGTATCGATCAGATTGACCCCCAGACCGGGAGCGGCCTGAATCGTGGCAATGGACTGCGCCTTATCCTTGTCTCCGCCCCAGGCGGATCCCCCGCCGATGGCCCAGGTTCCCAGGCCCATACGGGATACTTCTTTTTCCAGTGTGCCAAGCTTAATGGTTTTCATCTGCCGCCTCCGATAAAATCCTCAGACCGGCGTATCCGCCCTGTCCGCCGCGCCAAAGAGGATAATCTTCTCGCTGGCGCGCTGTTTGACCGCTTTCCTTACATGCTGCTGCAGCTCCAGATGGGATTTATCGATGTACTTTCGCATGGCCTCCACCGCGGCCTGTCCCAGTTCTGTATGGATATTGATCTTCGCAATGCCCAGGGAGATCGCCGTCCGGATATCGTCGTCCCCGATACCGGAAGCCCCGTGGAGCACCAGCGGAACCGGTACCGCGTCCCGGCACTTCTCCACCACGTCAAAGCTGAGCTTCGGAGCAGAGGAATACACGCCGTGAACGTTTCCAATAGCCACTGCCAGGGAGTCGCAGCCCGTTCGCTCCACAAACTCCGCAGCCACGGCGGGATCCGTATAGGCGTATGCTGCCAGCGCCTCCTCGTAGATGGTTTCATTCCCCACATGGCCAAGCTCCGCCTCCACCGGAACGCCCCGGGGATGGAAATAATCCACCGCGGTTTTGATTTCCCGGATATTTTCCTCGAAGGGAAGGGCGGAAGCGTCCCGCATCACGGAATTCATCCCGTGGGTATAGGCGTTTTTCAGGATCTCCATGCTGCGCCCGTGGTCCCAGTGGGTGATGACCGGCACGGTAGCATGTTCCGCAGCCGATTTCATCATCCAGCAATAGTCCTCAAACACCGTATTCTGCACAAACCCGGTGCCGAAGGAAATGATCACCGGAGCCCGCAGCTCCTCCGCTGCGTCCATAACTCCCATCAGCATTTCCGCGTTCCAGACGTTAAAGTGCGGAACGGCCCACTGTTCTGCCCTGGCCCTGTTTTCCCAGTATGCGATATTGGCTAGCATAAAGCTTCCTCCTCTTTTTCTTCCGCCGGCATCTGAATGACCCCCTTGATAATCTCTGCCTTGCGGCTCAGGGACTCCTCAAAGGCCCTCTGGGTTTCTTCGTATGGATAAATATCGGTCACCATAGACTTTACGTCGAACTTTCCGGAAGCGATGGCGTCGATGGTCATCGGATAGTTATTGGCATAGCGGAACACGGTCTGAATGGTTACTTCCCGGTTGATGGACAGGAAGTTCACCGGCGTTTCGCCGGGAATGGTGCCCACGATCATGATCTTTCCGCCCCGTCCCACCAGCTGGGTAGTCTGCTTGGCCGTGTAGGGGCTTCCCGCGGTTTCAAATACGATATCCGCTCCCAGGTCTCCAAGCAGTTCTTTGCACCGGGCAACCGTATCCTCTTCCTTCCCGTTGACCGTAGCCATGGCCCCCAACTGCTTTGCCATGGCCAGGCGCTTTTCCAGCACGTCCACCACGACAATCTCCGAAGCGCCCATGACCCGGCAGCCCTGAAGCGTCATCAGCCCGATGCATCCCGCGCCGAGAATAACGATCTTCTTTCCGGGACCCGCGGCGCCCATCTCCGCCGCGTGCATGCCTACCGCGGCCGGCTCCACCAGGGCTCCCTCCATCATGCTCATATGATCGGGCAGCTTGTAAGTAAAAGCTTCCGGGTGCGTCATATAGTTGGTCAGCGCGCCACGGTACCGGGGCTGCGTGGCCAGGAAGTCCACGTCCGGACAGATATTATAGTGTCCGCTCAGGCAGTATTTGCACTTGCCGCAGGGAACCCCCGGTTCAATGTTCACCCGGTCCCCCACCTGAATGCGTTTAACCTTCCGACCTACCTTCACCACCGTGCCCGCGCACTCATGTCCCAATCCGATTTTCTGGTTTGGATCCTTGGGCGGGATGAAGGGGCCGCTTTCAAAACCGTGGATATCAGATCCGCAGATCCCAACCATCTCCACATGCAGCAGGATCTCATCATCCTTCGGTTCCGGAACCGGTGCATCCTGGATTACCATGGTCCCGGGGGTTTTCAGGATGGCTTCCGTGTTTTTCATGAGGCACCTCCTTATTTGACCCTGGGATCCGGATCATCGTTATCAATCTCTGGATAATCGTAGGTGAAAATCACCTTAATGGCTTCCTTGCTGGCCATGGCGGCAAATCCTTCCCGCCACTGGGAAAGGCCCAGCCGGTGGGTAATCATGGGCTGCACCCGGATGGCGCCGCTCTGCAGCAGGCGGATGGCATTGCGCCAGGACGTGGAGTCATAGGCCATGTGTCCGATAATGCTCTTGTTCCAGGAGGTAATATCATTAATGGAAAATTCCAGCGGTTTGAAGCCCATACCTACACGAACCACTTCCCCGTTGGGACGCAGCATCTCGATCGCCTGCTTCAGTGCAATGTTTGCCCCGGAGCATTCCACCACCAGGCCCAGATTGTCCCGCCCGCAGATCTCGGTACACCGGGCCACCACGTCTTCCCTGGAGGCGTTTACGCAGTGGGTTGCCCCCAGTTCCCGGGCAATACCGAAGCGCACCTTCGTATCGTCTTCCAGACCGACCATCACGATGTTGACGGCGCCCATAATCCGGGCCATCTGTACGGAGAACAGGCCCAGCGGTCCGGTTCCGAAAATAACCACATCCTGTCCGGGCAGCAAATGGGACTGCTGGGCAACCGCCTTGTAAGCGTTGCAGATGGGGTCCAGCACGGCGGCTTCCTCATATCGGATTTCCGGCGGAATTTCCCACAGCGCATGCTTATGAATGGCCAGAATTTCCCCCGGCACCAGGCAGTATTTGGAGAATCCGCCGCCCCAGGTGTTATTGTCCAGACCCAGGTTTATCTTCTTCTCGCAGCAGAGGAAATCTCCCCGTTCGCAGGCTGGGCATACGCCGCATACATGCGCGCTGTTGTCCGAAACAACCCGCTGTCCTACATGCCAGTCCTTTACATTGGCTCCGACCTCCACGATATCCCCGGCAAATTCGTGTCCCCGGATGGAGTTGAACTCATCCGAGCCATTCTCTACCTGCCAGTGTTTCATGTCCGCCCCGCAGATGGCCGCTGCTTTGATCTCGATGATCAGGTCGTCCGGACCACAGACCGGATAGGGGACCTCCAGCATCCGATAGCCTCCAAATTCCTTTCCGTACCTGGCCAGCGCTTTCATCTTTTTCATAGCTGCATCTCCCTCCTTTTGATCGATTATCCCTGGAAATTGCGAATCGTAATCCCTTCTTCCTCGAAGGTTTTCCGTATCTTTTCCACAAACGCAAAGGCCTTCGGTCCGTCTCCGTGCACGCACAGCGTGTCTCCCCGGATCTCCAGCTCCTTGCCGGTGATGGAACGAACCTTTCCTTCCTTCACCATTCGCACGCACCGTTCGATGGCAAAATCCTCATCCGTAATCATGGCGCCTTCCGTCTTCCGGGGAACCAGTGAAAGATCATCCATATACGCCCGGTCCACAAAGATCTCGGAGGCGGTTTTCAGTCCCATTTTTTCCGCTTCCTCTCCCAGTACCGCACCGGCGCAGTAGAAGATCATGATGCTCGGATCAATTTCCGCCACCGCTTCGCAGATCGCTCTGGAGGCTTCCCGATCATACTGACACAGGTTGCCAAGGGCTCCGTGCGGTGCACAGTGCTGCAGCGGAAGGC
>CAZMFY010000025.1:18451-18628 GCA_964565635.1 uncultured Oscillospiraceae bacterium | reverse complement strand
TGTGCCAGCCCGGAGGCCTTGATATATAAGGCCTCGCGGGCATTTTTCAAAAAATTTTTGTGCCTAAATTTTCTCCTCCCCGGAAAAAAGAAAATCCGGAAGCCTTGATCTGTAAGGCTTCACGAAACGATGAGCATAGCGGATTCGAACCGCTGACACCCACACTGCCAGTGTGGT
>CAZMFY010000025.1:0-18441 GCA_964565635.1 uncultured Oscillospiraceae bacterium | reverse complement strand
TATAACCCGTCGCCAATGGTGATGCCGTAACCGGTAATCTGGGGCGGTTCCGGGGTTCCCGGAGCGGGGGTGTTCGTTGGCGCGGTTGTGACGATGGGCTCCACCGTGACGGGTGCTTCCGTGCCCCCACACTGCCAGTGTGGTGCGCTACCAGCTGCGCTAATGCCCCGAACAGGACATACTATACCACAACCGGCACCGTTTGTAAAGCATTTTTTGTCTATTTCGGCAAACTTCCACTTTTATCCTTGTTGATTGCGTTTTGCTGTCTTCATTTACCACTCTGTTGCCACTTTTTACGGATAATAATCTTATTTTATGGTGAAGTATACCCACGCGATGACAGCGCTGGCCGCCGTCAGGCCCACCAGCATCAGCACATTTTTCCAGTCCAGTTTCAGTTCCCCTACCCGGGAACGGATCAGCCCGGACCGGGACAGGGGCGGCACGGCGTAGCGGAGGAACAGCACCAGCAGGGCCGCTTCAAAGGGAAACAGGGCCAGATTCTTGATGATCCGCGGCAGATTGAACCAGGTATAGCTCTTTCCCAGCATCATCTGGTAATACAGGGCCATGATGGGGGTCTGCAGCACGATGTTGACCAGGAAGTTCACGCAGAACCGGCACAGGGCCACCCGCTTGACCGTAATCTCCGCCCGATAGAGGAACAGGGCGAAAATCAGCGATCCGGCGATTTCCGTAAAGATAAAGGGGAAGAAGTAGGGGCCGCTGGGAAAGAGCAGGCAGCCCAGGGTGTCGGACACCGCCGCCGCGGCGATGGCCACCACCGGTCCGAAGGTCATGGCCCCCAGGGCGTTGACGAACAGCGTCACGTAGATATCCAGGTTCGGGGCGATAGGAATCCGCACGGATTTCAGCGCCACCCGCAGGGCGATCATCAGGGCGGCGAAGACCAGCATCTTCGTGTCTTTGAATTCCGCCGCCGCGTCCCGCCAGTAATCCCGGGAAAAAGGATGGGTGTAGAGCCGGGTTGATTTTCTTTCGGACATCAAAAAAACCTCCTTTCAGAGCAAACACTTGCTGCATAAGGAGGTTATAATTTTCCTCTTTATGGGAATCAGCGGGTGCGGGCCTGCAACCGCGGCCTTCGCCTTCGTCCCCCGTTCAACTCCCCGTTCCGGAGGCACTTAACGAAGCAGGCCCTACTCTGACACCCCTATTATACGGATTCTTTTGGTTTTTGCAACTGCCTATTCGCTTCTGAGCGCTTCCACCGGATCCTGGCGGGCCGCCTTCCGGGCCGGAATAAAGCCCCCCAGCAGGTTCAGCCCGATGCATAAGAGGATCAGAATGCCGCCGGCCCCCGCCGGCAGGAAGGCCCGGATGCCCTCCTGGTCCGCCAGGGTTCGGATAACGTAATTAATGGGAATCTGCAGCAGCAGCGTCAGCCCCAGCCCGAAGGCCCCGGCCAGCAAGCCGATGATGAAGGTTTCCGCGTTGAAAACCTGGATCACGTTCCTTCTGGAGGCGCCCATGGCCCGCAGAATGCCGATTTCCTTCCGCCGCTCCAGCACGGAGATGAAGGTAATGATGCCGATCATGATGGAGGAAACCACCAGGGAGACCGCCACGAAGGCGATCAGCACGTAGGTAATCACGTCGATGATGGTCGTCACGGAGGACATGAGGGCGCCTACGTAGTCCGTAAAGGCGATCTTTTTCTCCGGATAGCCCTCCGCTTCCACCGCGTCATTGTAGGCGTTCAGCAGGCGGATCACCGATTCCTTGCTTTCAAAATCCTTCGGATACAGGGTGATGGAGGAAGGCCGTCCGGGATCCGCGTATCCGAACTTCAGCAGGTTTCCCGCCAGGGTGGCGCTGGCCGCCGCGGTGCGGGAGGCCAGCATCTCCTGCAGCCGGCTCTCCTCCAGCTCCAGGGAGATGGCTTCCCCGATTTTTTCCTCATCCACCTGAATCAGATCCATCAGCAGCGGGAGCCCTGCCTCCAGCATGCCTGTCAGCGTGGGGGATTCCCCGGTGCGCCGCAGCTCCCGGAAGATTCTCACCAGCCGCTGGGCCGTCAGCCGGGTCTCCTCCGTCTCCAGATCCTTCAGTCCCTCTTTCCGGAAGGAGATGGCGTCTCCCAGCTTCTCCGGATGGATTTTGATCAGATCCAGCAGAAAGCCGAACCCGGCCTCCGGGATTTCCCCGAAGGCTGCCCCTGTCAGCACGTCCGTCTCCGGGGAGGCGTTCTGAGCCCGGACCACCGGGCTTTCCGCCGATTCCGTCATCAGCCGGGGAATCAGGGACGGGGGATACTCAATGCCCATCTGCAGGATGCCGTAGGCGCTTCCTTCCTTGGGCTTGACCACGCCGGTAATCCGCATTTCCTGCCCTTTGGTTTTCAGCAGCGCCAGCATGGCTTCCGGGCTGTCCCCCTGATCCATCCAGACCTTCAGCTTCTCGTCATAGGCATATCGTTCCGCTGCCGGCAGCAGCGCGAAGGTGATTCCCAGGAAGTCCTCCGGGGCATACACCTGGCTTTCCGCCAGGCTCCGGTCTCCCCCGCTGCCGGACACCACGCCTTCGATCATGCTGTCCAGCCGGTCCCCGTCCTTCAGCCCCATGGTATACAGCATCAGATCCGGGATTTTCCCGCTGGGGGTCAGCACGACCACGCAGTCCGTATCCCGCTTCGGCCAGGACCCGGCCATCAGCTCATAATCCGCTTCGTAAAGCGTCGCGTCCTCCGGCAGCGCCCGGAAGATTTCGCTGGCGCCGTAGCTGGACATGAGGCCGGAGAGGCCTTCATTCATGGAGACGCCGAAGGAGGCCAGGGTCTGGTCCGGATTGACCTGGCGCCAGCTGTCCTCCCCCACAAGATATATCTGCGGAGAAACGTTGTAGGCATAGGTAATGCCCCGGGTATAGTCCTCCATGCCGCTGTAGCCGCTGTCCAGCCACCGCTTCAGGGCCGCCAGATCGTTGACCGCGGCGGAGGCCATGAAGCTGCCCAGCATCTGCTGCTCCCGGATCCGGCCGTCCCCCGTTCCCGCCGCCGCTTCCTGCCGCATCCGGGAAAAGGCCATCATGGATTCCTCCATGGAGAAGGTGCTGCTCATGATCTGCAGGGGGTACTGGCTCAGGCTCTCCTGCTCCATTCGTCGGATATAGGCGTTGGCCCCGTTGGACAGGGACAGAATCAGCGCGATGCCCACGATGCCGATGGAGGCGGCGAAGGCCACTAGAATGGTTCTTGCCTTCTTGGACCAGAGATTGGCCAGCGACAGGCTCAGGGAGGTTCCCCAGGACATGGAGGGCTTCCGCAGCTTTTTAAGCTCCCCGGGCTGGGCCGTATCCTCATAGGGATTGGAGTCCTTTGTAATCTGCCCGTCCTTCAGCTTGACGATGCGGGTGGCGTATTTCTTCGCCAGCTTCGCGTTATGGGTCACCATGATCACCAGATGATCCTGGGCCACTTCCTTCAGCAGCTCCATCACCTGCCGGCCTGTTTCCGTATCCAGGGCGCCGGTCGGTTCATCCGCCAGCAGAATGGAGGGGCGGTTCACCAGCGCCCGGGCGATGGCCACCCGCTGCATCTGCCCGCCGGACAGCTGGGCCGGCTTCTTCTGAGCCTGATTCTTCAGTCCCACCCGGTCCAGGGCTTCCAGGGCCCGTTCCCGCCGCTCCTTCCGTCCCGTTCCGTTCAGGGTCAGGGCCAGCTCCACGTTGGCCAGCAGGGTCTGATGAGGAATCAGATTGTAGCTTTGAAAGATGAACCCCACCGTATGGTTCCTGTAGGTATCCCAGTCCCGGTCGCTGTATTTCCGGGTGGATACTCCCTGGATCAGCAGATCCCCGCTGTCATAGCGGTCCAGGCCGCCGATCATGTTCAGCAGCGTGGTTTTTCCGGAGCCGGAGGGCCCCAGAATCGCCACGAACTCGCTTTCGCGGAACGACAAAGAAACCCCGTCCAGCGCCTTCTGAATCAGGGTTCCCGTCTTATATTCCTTCCGCAGGTTCCGTATGGTCAGCATGGATTCTCCTTCAAAAAATCTTTGGCGCTCCGGACAGAGCGCCAAAGGGGATCTTGTTATCCGTTCACGGCATCGTCCGGGGACGGCGTGATCTGGTAAAACACCTCGCTGTCCGCCGGGGGAGCCATCAGCGCGGGACCGGCTTCATCCGTCTCCGCTTCATCGGTTTTCGCCTCGTCAATTTTCGCTTCGTCCGTTTCTACCTCGTCGGTTTCGACCTCGTCGGTTTCCGCTTCGTCGGTTTTCCGGCCGGAGCCGAAGGTGTCTTCCACCCGGTCTTTCGTTTCCTTCGTCCAGTCCTTCAGCCCGTCCAGGGACTCCTCCGTAACGTCCTTCACGTCCTGAATGAACTGCTCCGCTTCCTGAACCCGCTCATCCTGGCGGATCTCCTCCGAAACATCGTCCAGAATCGCGGCGCCTTCATCCACGATCACGTCAATGTGATCCTGGATTTTCGTCCGCAGTTCATCATCTGTCTCCCGGGAAGGGGCAGCGGTTTCCGCACCCAGAGAAAAGGCAAAAATCAGGCTCAGCAGCCACGCAATCAGCTTCATAATCCCTTCACGCTCCTTTATTTCCTTTGCAGGGCACGCTATGGTTCTGCACCTTTATTGTATCTTCTTTTGTCCCGTCAATCAAGCAATTTAAACAGTCTTTGTGAATTGGTAATATTCAGGAAATAATTTTACAGAATCCGGGGGGTTTCCAACGTCTTTACCCCCATATGCAGTTTGGATTTTCTGGGAAAATGACAAATGTTACAAAAAGTTCATCTTTTTGACCACAATATGTAGTGTTATCTTCTTGACGATATCCCCAATTCAGGATATATTGTTATTTGAATTTTCGGGAAGGGAGGGGCATACGGTTGATCGCCGGTTACAGCTATAAGCCGATCTTTAAATACCAGTTTCGCCCGCTCCCCCATGACGGGATGCAGCCGGCGGACGGTGGATTTACCATTCTTTTTTATGAGAACGGGATCCTTTCCTTCTCCACCTATGACGCCCGGGGCCTTTTCATGGATGAGCTGTGCTTTACGCTCCCCAGCCGGGTGCTGCAGTGCTTCTACGGCCTGCTGCGGAACGCCTCCTCCTGGCTGCCCTCCACGCCCCATGATCTGTCCGGCGGGGCCGAGTCGCATTTCGGTTCCTCCTTCGCCTTTGACGGATATGATCCCTTCCGGGTGTACGGCATGAATACCCTCCTGTGCGAGCCCTGCGGCAGCGCCGGCGGTTTCTTCGCCCGGCATCTGTACGTCCTTTTCGAAGACGTATGCAACCTTTTCGCGGAGCATGGGCTGAATCTTTCCCTGGACGGGTTCACGTGGAACGCGGATCAGATCCGCCCCTTCCGGAAGAACCAGATGCAGGCTTCCGGTCCCCAGCAGCGAAGCGTCATGTGATTGCGTCCCGTGCTTCCCCCATACGCGTTTATTTCTCTCCGGCCTTCCGCCGGAGTTTTTTTGATTTCGAAAGTCCGGCCGGAATTCTCCGGACGAACCGGACCGGGGGCTTCTTCCCCGGCCGCGTCCTTTGCTTGGATGGGCGCATCGCGCGAAAAAAGCCGGAGGAAGCGCGTTCCTCCGGCCAGTTATTGATCCGCTCAGCACAGCTTCTTCTTCGCTTCGCCGCTGTCTGCGAAGGGGCCCGCCATCGTCACGGGCTCCCGGCGTCCGCCGAAATAGTCCAGATTGAAGGTGATGGGCGTTCCGTCCGGGTTTTCATACAGCTGCTCCGGCTCGAAGGCCATGCCCAGGGTCTCGGTGGAGACGGTCCGGCAGAGGTGCTCCGGCAGATGCTCAAACAGATTGCCGGTCAGATACCATCCGTCCTCCCGCTGCTCCAGCCCCAGGGTCGCCTCTTCGGAGGCGGTGCCGGCATTGATTTCCTTCTCGTACTGCCCTGCGCCGTTCACATACAGGTTTCCTTCGATCCAGACCGGCAGATGGTCATAGTAGCGGTCCGGATACTCCGTGGCATAGATTCCGCAGTATCCCTCAAACTGCTTCTTCCACTCCGCCTCCGTGGGATAGCCGTTGAACACGTCCGTGCCCGCCTTAAACCGCAGATCGTCCCAGGGGTCGTTTGTGTTCTCTTTCTCCAGGCCAAGCCGGACCTTCACGGGATCCAGATTCTTCTTCTGCAGGATGATATTGTTATAGATCCGGTCGTCCCCGTGCAGAATCGTCATAAAGCCGCAAACCTTCGTGCCGTGAGGCTCGTGGTAGGGCGTGTAACGGACGGAGGGCTTGGTCACCCCATTGTTGTCCGTGCCGATGCCCACCGCGCAGAAGGAGCCGGCGATCAGGTTATGCACCAGCGCGACCCCCTGAGTCGCCCATTTGACGGACCGGTCCGACAGCAGGATGTTGTTGTCGATCAGGGTCGGTCCGTGGGAAACCTCCACGAAGAGATCCTCTCCCAGCCCCGCCGTGAAAGCGGGCAGCTGTTCCCGCGGAACCGATTCCAGCGGCACGGGAATACAGTTGTCGTGAAACAGGTTCTGGGTCACCCGGGTGCCCTGGGCCTGCCAGTCCAGCCACATGCCCCGGGTGCAGTGGTGAATATGATTCCGGCGGTAAATCACGTCGATGGCCGCATGCATCTTGATGCCGCCGATTTCCGCGCCGGCCAGGTTCTGCTTGAAATTAATATGGTGGATGTGATTATCCTCGATCAGGGAGAACACGCCGCCCAGATGGCCCACGATGCCCGTCTGCCCGCAGTCGTGAATATGGCAGCGGCGGATGATATGGGATCCGATATGCTCCCGGTCCCATCCCTCGTAGCTGGCCTGCAGGATGCAGTCCCGCTCCGTCTGGGTGCCGTCCTTGTACTTCCACTTCATCCACTTGTTGTCGTTGTTGGGCTGCAGATATTTCCCCAGGGAAATGCCGGAGCATTTGGATTCATAGATTTCGCAGTCCTCGATGATCCATCCTTTGGACCAGTGGGGCCCGATCATCCCGTCCTGATAGGCGGTGGGCGGCGCCCACTGGGTTGCCGCTTCCCGCACGGTAAAGCCGGAGAGGGTAATATAGGAGATCCCCTCCGCCGAGGGCAGGAAGCAGTCCTGCCGCACCGCGATCTCCACCTCCTCCGCGTTGGGATCCTTCCCCCGGAAATTGGCGTAGATCAGGGTTTCATCCTTCTCCGGATCCTGCTCCGTATACCAGCAGTACTGGGAGAATTCCGGCTCCCAGGTACCCGGAATGACCTGCGGCTTCAGTACCTTCTCCAGCGCCGTCACCTCATACATGGACTTATGGTTCAGATAGACCTCCCCCGTATGGGCCACGATGTTGGCATTGAACCAGTCGCCGGAAACCCGGGTGGTATAGGGATTATACCCGCCGAAAAAGCTGTTGGGAATCCGCAGCAGATAGACGTTCTCCCCGTCCCCGGTCCGCTCCCAGCCCCGGGCCCGCTCCGCGCCGGTAATGACCGCCGCCAGGGGCTTCACGGAACGGTAGACGATCCTGCGCTCCGCCGTGCCGCCGTGCTTCGGATTTACGTATTCCCGGTATACGCCGGGAAAAACCAGCACTTCATCCCCCGGCCGGGCCACCTCGGCCGCCGCCTGAATTGTCTGAAAAGGATATTCCGCGGATCCGTCTCCGGCTCGGGCCACCTGGGCGTTTACATGATAAATCATCTGCGTTCCCTTCCCTTCTCGGATGTTTTTCTTTTACTTAAAAGGAGGATGGCTTCCGTCATCCTCCTTTCTTGACCGTTATTCAGGAATTAATACCGGTTCTGGCGCTGCGCATCGAAGCACTCGCGGCAGTACACAGGCCGATCTCCGCGGGGCTTGAAGGGCACCTGGGTGGGCTTTCCGCAGCCGTCGCAGATCACTTCGTACATCTGCCGGGGGCCGTTGCCGCCGTTCTGAGCGCGGCGGGCAGCACGGCAGGCGGGGCAGCGGCTGGGCTCATTCTGGAAGCCCTTTTCCGCAAAGAAGGCCTGCTCGCTGGCAGAGAACACGAACTCGTTGCCGCAGTCACGGCAGATCAGCGTCTTGTCTTCGTACATGGTTGGAGATCCTCCCTAAAAAAATGATTGTTGACCCGCGCCATTGGTGTTTGAACTGTGCTCTTTCCATACGATGGCGTCAAGAAAACAACCATGAGGGAAGCGTATCCAGTGGACCAGTGCTAGGGTTCACGCCACACTATAACATATCTTTCCCATTTTGTACAGCCCGAAAATTATTTTTCACTCGATTTCCAATCGATTTTTATCCAGTCCGGGCAATTTTTTATCCGTTTTTATACAGCCGCGTCTCCCTTTCTTTTTCCCATTCCCCTTGAAGGATCGCGGTCCGCGCCGTATAATGATTCTGTATCCACTGGCGCAGGAGGTGAGCCCCATGACCATTCGGGAGCGTACGGAACAGCAGGAATACCAGTTTCTTTCTCCCCGGGCCAGCCATGCCGCGGAAAGCAGGGGGCGGGAAAAGCCGATTCCTCCCTGCGACATCCGGACGGATTATCAGCGGGACCGGGATCGGGTGATCCACTGCAAGGCATTCCGCCGCCTGAAGTTTAAGACGCAGGTCTTTCTCTCCCCCGAGGGGGATCATTTCCGGACCCGGCTGACCCATACCCTGGAGGTTTCCCAGGTGGCCCGGACCCTCGCCCGTTCCCTGAGGCTGAACGAGGATCTGACGGAAGCCATCGCCCTGGGGCACGATCTGGGGCATACCCCCTTCGGCCATATCGGGGAGCGGACCCTGAACAGCCTGCTCTCCGACGGTTTCCGCCACAATGAGCAGAGCCGCCGGGTGGTGGAGATGCTGGAGCGGGACGGGGAGGGCCTGAATCTGACCTGGGAGGTCCGGGACGGCATCGAGCACCATTCCGGGCCGATACTGCCCGCCACCCTGGAGGGAGAATGCGTCCGCCGGGCAGACCGCATCGCCTATCTGAACCATGATCTGGACGATGCGCTGCGGGCCGGAATCCTGCGGGATTTTGAGCTTCCCCAGGACTGCCTGCGGGTGCTGGGCGCCACCCACGGGGAGCGGATCAACACCATGATCCGGGATGTGGTGGAAAACAGCGAAAACAGCCCGCATCTGGCCATGAGTCCCCGGGTGGAGGAGGCCATGAACGGGCTGCGGGAATTCATGTTTGAAAAAGTATACCGGGACGGCTGGCGGGACCCGGAGGAAAAGCGCTGCGATTTCATTCTCCGGACCCTCTTTCAGTATTTCTCCGAGCATCCCGGAGAGATGCCGGAGGAATATATCCTCATCACCTACCGGGACGGGCTGGAGCGAGGCGTGGCGGATTTTCTGTCCGGCATGACGGACCGGTACGCCACCCGGACCTTCACGGAGCTTTTCGTGCCCTCTTCCTTCCAGACTTCGTAACAGACCGGGCCGGCAGTCCTATGTGGTTGAAACATCAAACGGTATGGTGGCATGGCTCAGTCGGTAGGACACACTGTGGGTTCTACATTCACAACGGCCGCCGCGGTCGCCCAGGTTTCCCGCTTCCACAGTATTTGGTCGCATGGCTCAGTTGGTAGGGCAAAGCAATCGTACTGTTGTACCGAAGAAAGTGCCAAATCCTTAGGTTTTAAGGCATCCAGGAACAGGTTACCCGGGCAAAAGCCCAAATCTTCGGTCGGCGTGTTAGCAAGTTCGTGAAAACGAGCGGATGACCGCGATCGAAAAGCTCATGGTGGCATGGCTCAGTCGGTAGAGCACATCGTTCACATCGATGGGGTCGTTGGTTCGAGTCCAACTGTCACCACTCCCTCCCGTCATCGGGAGGGCTTTTTTTCGCCCTTTTTTGATTTCGCGCCACGTCGGCCAGAAACCGGCCTTCAGCGAAAAATCGTCCAAACCCTTATCTGTCAACCTTCTCCGCCCCAGACGGCCCTCACACGAGCCAACGGTGTGGCAATCAACGCCGTTGCTTCGCTTCAGCCATGCTCCTGCTGCCTTCGGACAATTTAAGAAAAGTATTCTTAAAAGCCCTATGTGGGCGCATCTTCAGCTCTCTTCCATCCAGATATACACATTCAAGCATTATTGTTTCAAACATCTGCTTTTTATCCTCGTAGGTAAGACCAAGAACTTCCAGAAACTGATTGATTCGTTCAAAAAATATAATATGATCCGAACTCTTCTTCATACACTCTATGAAACATATATATGCATCAAACGACAGCCTGTTCAATTCTTTAGCGGTAACACCCTTTGGATATTCAGTAATATGATTAGATGCCGAATTCACACTTGTATCCGAAGATTCCACTTCTAACTCTTTATGTCTGGACTTAGAAACAATCTTTTCCCATTCCTCCTTTGTTATTCGTGCTTTGCTTTCCCGATAAAACTTACAATGAGAGGCCCCATAGCACTCGGTCATTCGCTTGCAGCAATGCTTGGATTGTTTTTCGTAATAGCTGCATTTACCTCTATGTCTCCGATGATCATCGGATTCTACATGATATCTTTCAACATGCCATGGAGTTCCTTGAATCCCTCGAAAAACAGCCATATTTCAATTTCCTTTCCAGTAAAAAAGTCGTCATTTCCTCAGTTGTCAGTTTCATGAACCGGAGCCAGGAAAATGGAATTAAAAGCATGGAAGATCCAGCTCTTTTTCGTTAGCCTCTATATCTCATCCAACTTCCAGTAATGGCGTTTGCCAGCACAGTTACAGCCAACATAAACATTTTTCTTACCTTTTCCAGCAGTTAATGATGTGCCATCTTCCGGGCAGAATCTGCCATTCTTATTCCCGAAATAGAGATAATCATCAACCATCTTGGGTTCGATCCAGACGAACGTTCTGCATTTTAAATCACTGCAAACCAAAAAGAATTTTCCGGATTTCCCCTTTTTTAGCATCAGGGCTTTTCCACATTCTTCACATTTCAGCTCTCCACGCACATAAGCCCCAAAGGTGTCGTATGTCCCCTGATCGTTTTTCTGGTCGTCCATATCGATTGTACTGTTCATCTCCAGAAAACTGTATAAGGATTTCGCGCAGTGTTTTCCGATAAAGCGTACGACCGGTCTGCACCATACCTGAAGCGGCTTTCCTTCCGCAATAAAGCAGGCAGCCGATGCAGGCTGACCGAACCACGATACTTCTTTGTCAATCACTGTAACCGGATTCGCAACAAATTCATTCTCGATTGCCATGGCTCGGAGCTCTGGTGGCAATTCCTGTTTGTGCTCTGCTCGGATGATCACCGTCTTGCCCGATTGACTCAGTTTTTGTAATACTTCAGCAAGCTTACGGGTCATAGTAGGATCAGTGCTAATCCGCCCGGGGATATCTATCCGCACTTCACTTTTGGCTCTGCTCAGGTCTTCCATGAACTTCGCATCGAGTGATTGATCTGCAGCGACCTGAATCTCAGTGGCATTCATTTCTTTCAGAATCTGTGTGCTGCGCGTGGACTGAATAGAAAGAAGATCTATCAGTTGTCTAAACAATAGCATACCAGACAGCTTTTTGTTTTCCATGTAATTCACATTGACAAGAGAGATCATCTTTCCTCTTGCGCGGGTCATGGCAACATTGAAAAGCCGGTTTGCATAGTTGTTCTGTTCGGAGCTGAGCAACATTCCTGGATAAGGCATCTGATAACAATCTACAGCGTCATAGACGATCATGTCTTTTTCAGAGCCTTGAAACTGATGAACCGTCGCGCAGGTGATTTTGTGCTGCAAACTACCTCTGTCTGCGAGATCTCTGGCCATGGCATGCAGCAGCCGAGACTGAGCATTATATGGTGTAATAATTCCAACATCGTAATCTTCAGCAGCTCTGGCAGCCATTCCCATGGACAGCAGAGCGGAAAGCACGTTGATCCTTGACTGATCTTTCGTTTTTGTACAGACCGACATCATGCCGCTTAAATCAACCAGTGCCAGGCATTCACCTGATATCGGAGATGCCTCTACAATTTCGGCTCGTTTCTTTTTCATTCCAGGCGCGGATTCCAGCAAATTACGATACATCCGTTTTGAAACAAAAGATGCAATATCCGGATGCATACGGTGCTGGACATTCAGCATACACAGCCACTCATGCCCATAACCGCTTTCCACAGCATCCACAATTCCACAATACTGGAAGATGTCCGCATTCAGATCCCCAGCTTTGTCGCTTTGCACGATAGGCGGCAGTTGTGCAAAGTCTCCGATGCAAATAAAATGCCTTTTCGACAAAGAAGCGGCGAACACAATCTGGGGAATATTCGCCATGCTCGCTTCGTCAAAAATTACCGAATCAAAAGACGATTCATAAAGCGTTTTATCCGCAATAGCCTTGGAAACAGTGGTAGCTACGAATCGGGCTTTCTGAACCGCCTGTTTTTCTTCCTGTTTCAGTTGCTCCCGGATCATATTCAATTCTTTTCCAGCCTGAAGATAACGGAATGAACCTTTTGTCAGATGTTTCCGTTCTTCAATCAGCGCTTTCCGTTTTTCTTCCAGTTCTGGATGCTGCATCAGGCAGAGATTATATGAACTCAAATACTCGTGTTCCAGGACTTCCTTCTTCCTTGGGTATCCGTATCGCACGAGTTTTCCGGGCTGCTGGTTTTTATCTTTTCCGAGCACACGCAATGCTGCCTCATCAACAGACACGTTACTGTGAGAGAGCATAAGTACACGCTCACCGGTTGCAATATGATCCAGCACCATGTTGGCCAGCGTCTCCGTTTTTCCTGTTCCGGGTGGTCCCCAGACAAACAGAATCGGCTCTTTCCTACTCATCCTGAGGGCAAGATCCTGCCCCATTTGGACAGAGCCGGAGAAATCTACTTTTCGACGGCCTTCCAGGATCAATGATTTAACAATTTGAGAAGGATTCACACGGATTGCTTCTGTGCGTTCGATCAGATCATACAGAAGCCGCCACGGCTCGGATGTGAATTCGATTTCCGGTATTGTATTCCCAATAAAGCTTGAAACAGCAGCAATCAGGCTGAATTCTTCACAGCTTATAAGCGTAGCCGCAAAAGACTGATCTCCTTTCCAGAGTGTGATCCCAATATTGTCCGGTAGGTTTAATTCTGTATCTGATTCAAATGAATAGATATGTTTATCTCCGGAAACAGCAATATGCTCACCGTCAGACAAACGATACCGTCTACCACCTGTGGCCCGCAGATATCCTGCTTCAGTTTCCAGGTTTGCTTTCTGAGCATCAAAGAATGAGGAAACAGTAGTATAAGACTGTACCTTCATTTCTTTGTTCTTGCCCGATTCCTTTTTCCTTTCAGCTGCTCTGTTCAGCGATTTCTCCCAAGCTTCTTTCTTCTTAATCTCTGCTTCTGCCTTCTCTCTCTTCTCGTGTTCGGCTAAATGAACTTTAGCTTCAGCTCGTGCAGACGGATCCTGCAAAACCAGAAAATTCTCAAAGCACTTTGGAGCAACAAACTCTTTGATGGAACCGTCAAAAAAGTGCACACTAACCCTATTCCCATCATCTTGGGAAATGATCTCGCCAATCCCAAAAACCGCGTGCTTTACTTTTTTGCCGACATAATTCATTTATGTTCATCATTCCTCAAGATAATGGACCGGCTTGCTTTGTCGCCTTTGCACACTGTTCCTCCAAAATAACTTGAAATTCTTTACTCTTTGAGTGATAGATTCACTACCCCCTATGAGGGAGAAACAATCGGAGGACAAAGTAATGACCGAAAACGATAAAAAGCTTCAAATCCTATTCGATGAGCTTGTTCCACGGATTGGAAAAGCAAGCTCACTTGCTGGCGAAATCGTTAGGGCCGCAGGAAGAATTGGCTACCGCTGGTTCAACGATGGAGATCAAATCGGAATCGGATATGGTAATGAAACCTGTAACGCACCAGCAAGATTCCTCCTCATTCATGGAAACAATAAGATCCAGACTTTAGTTGCTACGCTTTGGGGATTAACAGATTACAGAACATATGCAAAGATGCTTGACCAGCTAAATGGGGAAATCGTGAATTATGTGACTACCAACCCGGGTCTGAGAATGCTTCCAACAGAAGATATGTTCGATTACTTCGATAAAGAGCATGATGTTGAAGATGATTGAGCCCTTAACTGCTCTCGTACCTCCATCAGTGCAAACCCCAGAAGGTTTTTTCCACGCCATTTGCTGATCTCTTTCCGTTCTGGATCATCCAGATGCCACCCGCACGCCCAGTTCAAATCTCCGTGTGCGCATTCGACAAGATAGGCATTTACACCGGTCGGCTTCATATGAACGATACGGTATCAGAACCGATCGAAGATCTCCGCCTGATCTCCGATGCTGACTTCGCTTTCATCCATCGGGCCATGCAGGATAGGATCCCACGGAAGGAACGCATGCCCAAGAAGGAAAACGGCGATTACGGTGAAACGAAATGGTCAGCATCGGATCACAGTGCGAAGCTGCTATGCGGTCTTCTGTACTGCAATGCCTGCGGTGGGAAGATGGTAGGCAGTTATAACAAAAAGAAGACGCAGAACACAGTCCATTACTGGCCGGTTTACCGTTGCTACAGGGGAGCGCTCAGTTCCCGGCGGAGAGAAAATGAGCAGTACAGCTACACTGCAGAGAAGATCGAATCTGCTGTACTGGCAGTGGTTCGGAGTTACTTTGCTTCCTTTGCTCGTGACGCAGAAGCCGTCTGGAAGGAACAGGTGCGGAGGCAGTTACGGAACAAGCACGATGACCGTATCCGGGAGTTGCAGGCGAAGGTAGAAAAGCTTCAAAAGCAACAGACCAAGCTTCGGCAGGAAGTGGTCAATTCCCTTAGCGGCGACAGTTCATTCGACACTCCGCTGCTGAAAAGTCTACTGGATGAAAATGTCGTTTCCCTGAAAGAAGCTGAGGCGCAGCTGGCTGAATGCCAGAAAGAGAAGGATACCGAAGAAAGCCGACTCAAAAACATGTATGAGCAGTTCAGCAGGATCGCTGCCTGGAGCGAAGAGTTCGACACTGCTGACGTCGAAACAAAAAAGATGATCCTGGCCCGGATCATTGAAAAGATCACCATCGAAAAAGGATACAAGATTCACATCAGTTTTTACCTGACGCGGGAAGAGATCATGAAGGAGCTCCATTCCGGTGAGGTAGAAATCAGCGAAGCCGATACCTGGTACCTCACGGGAACATGAGCTTCGACTACTAGAGCGCTGCGGCGCTCTTTTTTTCTACCTTTTTCGATGCAGAAATGATATACTCCATGGTGACTAGAGAGAGTCATGGCTTGCCAAAGTATTTTTTGAAATTGTCGGCTATGGAAGCAGATCAGATCATTCAACCGTTCAGCCTGTACTTGTGCTGAAAGAAATGGTATTCCTGCTTATATTCCTCATCAGAATTTTTGAGCGCGCGCTGGTTTTCGTGTATGTTCATCGTGTTGCCTGCCGAATCAAGGACACATCCGGAAATATTTGAACAATGATCGGATATCCTTTCAAGATTCGACAGAAGATCTGACCACACAAATCCCGCTGCTACGGAACATTCGCCCCTTTGGAGCCGTAAAAAATGACGGGTCCGAAGATCTTCTTTCAGCGTATCAATGACCTCTTCCAAAGGCTCCGTTTTGCGTGCGGCTTCAAGATCTTCGTCTGAAAACGCAGAAAAAGACAGATTCAGTATTTCTGTTACCGCGGCACATCTCGTTCTGTATTCGTCTGTGGCGTCTTCGGAAAACGCAACGTTTTTGTCTACGATTTCTTCTGCTGACTCCAGAATATTCACTGCATGATCCGCGATTCGTTCATAGTCTCCGATCAGTTTCAAATACTCTGTTGCTTTGACACTTTCTTCATCGCCCAGATGGCGGGATGTCAGTTTCAAAAGATACGTGCTGATCAGGTCTTCAAGATGATCCGTGTTATCCTCCGCTTCACGGACACGGTCTGCAATTGCTTTATCATAGTTCAGAACGCATGCAGTGCTGTCCCGGAATGCCCGGACTGACAATTCCGCCATGTTACCGAGCACCTGCCTGCATTGATTCAGAGCAAGGGCAGGGCGTCCAAGCAAACGCTCATCCAGTTCCTGAATCTTCTCCGTTGTCTTCGCATCAGGAATCATCCTGCAGACCAGTTGTTCGAGGAACTGACTGAACGGGAGCATCAGTAATGTACAAAGGATATTAAACATCGAATGGAATACCGCAATTCCCATCAGGTCAGCAGACTGCGTCAGGAATATCGGAGCAAATATCGCTTTTACCAGGCAGAAAACCGCCAGCCATACCACAGCCCCTATGAGATTGAAGGCAAGATGAACAAGCGCGGCCCGTTTCGCATTTCTGGTTGTACCAATCGAAGAAAGCATTGCCGTTATGCAGGTACCAATATTCTGTCCCATAATGATCGGGATAGCCGCACCGTAAGAAACTGCGCCTGTAGATGCAAGCGCCTGTAAAATACCGACTGATGCAGAGCTGGACTGTATTATGGCCGTCAGAACCGCACCGGCAATTACCCCAAGAATTGGATTCGTGAAAGCCAAAAACAACTGTTGGAATTCCGGCACATTCCGCAGCCCCGATACAGCGCCGGACATCGTTTCCATTCCAAACATCAGGGTAGCAAATCCAAGCAGGATCATCCCTGTGTCTTTACGCTTACTGTTTTTCGACATCATATAGAATACAATGCCGACTAACGCGAGAATCGGGGTAAAAGAAGATGGTTTGAAAAGGCGTACAAAGAAACTGCTGCTTTCTATTCCGGCAAGACTTAAAATCCATGCGGTTACCGTCGTACCGATATTTGCCCCCATGATCACATTGATGGATTGCCTCAGTGTCATGAGCCCGGAATTGACAAATCCAACTACCATTACAGTAGTTGCAGACGAACTCTGGATAATGGCGGTTACACCAAGTCCCGTCATGAGTCCGGCAAACTTATTCGCTGTAATACGCTCTAAAAGCGTTTTCAGTTTATTGCCAGCGCGTCGTTCAAGTGCCTGACCCATCAAAGTCATACCGAACAGGAACAGACATAAGCCGCCGATCAGGTTCAACGCATTAAATAAATCCATCATCATTCTCCATTCTGTTTCTTATTACAGATCCAGAATAGAGATTTAATGTCAAAATCATTATCGCGCCCTCGTAAAAATCGTGTAAAGCGAAGGCTAAAAAGACGCAGGGGCCTAGTGACCCCTGCAGGATTCTCTGCACTATATCAACTGCTGTTCGTTAATCATCAACTTGAATTGAAGCCCAAGCTTTTCAGCCGCTTTCCTGCATAAAATCATACGCTGCATGAATATTTCAAAATAGTCCATCACAGAACCATAACGGGTATCAACAGAAAGCTTCAGTTTGATGATGGTATGTGCTTCATTGATTTTAAGCTCTGCTTTTTTGACTGAATAATTCACACGATCATGAATATCGAAAGTCGATATGTCCTGATTTCGTACACGGTTTCGCCGCACATCGCTTTTGTCAGCAAGTATTAAAGCAGCTGCAAGCGGACTGACCGGCGTGCCTGTTCCTTCATCATGATTCCCGATTGCTGTAACAATCAATCCTACTTCCTCAGGAGGGAAGTCCAGATGATCCAGTATTCGGAAGGCAATAATGGCTCCGGATTGGCTGTGTTCTTCACGATTGACAAGATTCCCGATATCATGAAGATAGCCCGCTATTTTCGCAAGCTCAACAAGCCGTTTGTCGTAACCGAGAGTCTGCAGAATATAGCCTGCTTTTTCTGCGACTGTCGTTACATGCGCAAAACTGTGCTCAGTGTATCCCAGGGCTGAAAGTGACATGTCTGCCTGGCGGATATAAGTATTGATTTCTTTATTATCTCTTATTTCCTGGTACGTCACAGATTCACCTCATTTGGATGGTTCGGTATTGTAACGATAAACTCTGATCCTTCCCCAACTGCGCTCTTTACTTCAATTTCTCCGTTATGGATCATAACCGCGTGTTTAACGATAGACAGACCCAGACCTGTTCCGCCGACCTCTTTGCTGCGGCTTTTATCTACACGATAAAAACGCTCAAAAATCCGTCTCTGTTCCGCTTCCGGAATGCCTATCCCCGTATCTTTTACCGACAGTACGGTATAATCCTCTTTTTGCTCAACCGTAATGGTGACATTGCCTCCGCTATGATTATACTTGATTGCATTATCACAAAGGTTATACGCAATGCTGTAAAGCAACTGTGGGATTGCTTTTACGGGTGCGCTTTCTCCACCAACATCAATCGTAATATCCATCTCAGAAGCAGCAGCCTCAAGAGAATCGACAGCATTTTCTGCAATACGATACAGATCGCAGTCCTCCCACTTCATATCAACATCGCCACTGTCCAGCTTTGTCAGATCAATAATATCTTCGATCAGTCTCGTCATCCGCAGTGATTCTGTGTGGATCTTTTCGGCAAACGGAGTGATATCCTCCTCTTTTACCAACCCGGTTTCAATAAGCTCCGCATAGCGA
>CAZMFY010000024.1:0-18886 GCA_964565635.1 uncultured Oscillospiraceae bacterium | reverse complement strand
ATATTTCCATGTACGTCTATTCCATGAAGCGGTTCAACCCCAGCGTCAACGCCCTGTCCACCCTGATCGTGGTGGCGGTGGCCATTATCCTGGTGCTGGCCAATCTGATTCCCGCGCTCAGGGAGCGTAAGAATAAAAAGGAGGACTACTGAGAATGAAAAAACTGGTACTGATGATGCTGGTTCTTTCCCTTGCGGCGCTGTCCGCGGCAGGCCTGGCGGAGGGTTTCGATCCCGCAGAATTCGCCGGAACCACGCTGAATGTGTACAACTGGGGAGAGTATATCGATCCTCAGGTGCTCCGGGACTTTGAAGATGAATATAAGGTTCGGGTCAACTATAAAACCTTCGAATCCAATGAAGACCTGTGGCCGAAGCTGTCCACCGGCGAGTCCTGGGACGTGGTGGTGCCCAGCGATTATATGATCGAACGGCTGATCGCGGAGGATCTGCTGCAGCCCCTGGATAAGTCCATCGTGAACAACATGGACGGCTTCGTGGAGGAGCTCTACAATCTGCCCTTCGACCCGGATTATACCTATTCTGCCCCCTACTTCTGGCAGAGCATGGGGATCATCTACGACACCCGGAAGATTTCGGAGGAGGATATGGAAGCCCAGGGATGGGACGCCCTCCAGAATCCGGAATACGCAGGACACGCCTATATGTACAATTCCTCCCGGGATGCCTTCATGATCGCGGAAAAGGCGCTGGGATACTCCGCCAACACCACCGATGAAACCGAGATCATGAATGCCTACGAGTGGCTGCGGACCATGAATAAGAACCTGAAGCCGGAATACGTCACCGACGACGGCATCGATCCCATGGTTCAGGGGATGAAGTGGCTTTCCGTGGATTACAGCGGCAACGCCGCCTACATTCTCAGCGAGAATGAAAACATGACCTACTGCACCCCGAAGCAGGGCACCAACATCGCCGTGGACGCCATGGTGATTCCGAAAAACGCCAAGAACCCGAAGCTGGCCAACGTGTTTATCCGGTATATCCTGACCGAGGAGGTCAGCGAGGCCATCTCCCTGGAGGTGGGCTACGCGTCTCCCAACGCCAAGGTGCTGGCCAAGCTGTCCGGCCCCGGCGGGGAATTTGAGGACAATGTGGCCTATCTGCCCCGGGAAGGCTATGAGCTGGACGAAAAATACGTGGATCTGCCGGAAGACTGGCGGGTCCGGCAGCCCGATCTGTGGCTGCACGTGATGGCGGAATAAGTGCTTCAGACCGGGACGGAAAAAGATTTTAGCCAGGAAGGATCAAACGGATTCCTCCCATGAGGGGCCTCAAAGGTTACGGCCAGAAGGTCCAACAAAAGTTGGCAGGAAGTCCAAAAAGGGTTTGACTTTTTCTCCGGAGTGTGCTATCATCCCATCTGTTGAGCGCTCGTAGCTCAGTTGGATAGAGTGTCAGACTCCGACTCTGAAGGTCACAGGTTCGAATCCTGCCGGGCGTACGAACTCCGGAAGCTTTGAAATAAAGGCTTCCGGAGTTTTTTTATGCTATTAGAATTCTGAAGATAAAAAATATCATTTTTAGTATTGACAATTCATGATGCGAGGATTATACTCTGACCAGAACACCGGTATACCGGTATGTAGGATAAAGATCTTCGTATAATAGTTTCCTCATCCAACTGTCAACCACGCAACTTTTCGACAATCATCGAAGGGAGAAAGAAAGCGGATTTGGTGAAGGTAAAGGACAAAGTAATTATGATAACCGGCGCTGGCGGAGGTCTTGGCGGTGAAATGGCCCGATTGTTATGTAATAATGGGGCAAAAGTCTGGCTGACGGATCTGGATATGGAGAAGGGCCAGGCGGTGGCTGATGATCTCAGTGCTGTCGGTGGATTCGCCAGATTCTTGAAGATGGATGTAACCAGCGAGGATGATTGGTCCCGTGCTGTTCAGGCTGCTGTGGAAAGCTGTGGAAGGCTGGATGTACTGGTGAACAATGCAGGTATCAACATCCGCAAGCCTGTAGAGGAAATGAGCATTGATGAATGGTGCACCATGATGAGGGTGAACACCGGGTCAGCATTTCTGGGCTGCAAATATGCTATTCCTGTCATGAGAAAGCAAGGCGGCGGAGCGATCATCAACACTTCATCTGTGTGCGGATTGATCGGGCATAAATACACCCCGGAAGCTTATACAGCTTCTAAAGGCGCAGTCACCATGCTGACAAAAGCCATTGCCTCCAGATATGGCAAGGATGGCATCCGCTGCAATTCCATTCACCCCAGTACCGTTGATACGCCTTTTGTGCAGGTTTTATTTCAGAATCCGCAAAGAAAAGCGGAACGTCTGGGCGAAGTGCCCCTGGGCCGGTTGGCGACCGCTTCCGATGTCGCATACGCGGTCTTATACCTCGCCAGCGATGAAGCCAGCTTCATTAACGGCGTTGCCTTACCCATTGATGGCGGCGTTACATGCTATTGATAAAGGAGTGAGATTCATGCCGTATACCGAAAAAGATATTCATGACTTGAGGAGAATTGCTGCTGACTTGCGGGCTGATCTGATTGAAATGATTCCAGCTGGCAAGGTTGGTCATCTTGGCGGAAGCAGTTCCATTATGGATGTAACGGCTGCTTTATATTTCAAACATATGAAAGTTTATTCAGACCCCAAAGATCCTCAACGGGATCGCTGTATTTTTTCCAAAGGACATGCTGTATTGGCGCAGTACGCTGCTTTTGCAGAACTGGGCTATGTCAGCCGTGAAGACTTGAAGAAGGTAAAAACTTTGGATGGAACGCTTCAGGGGCATCCTGATATGGATCATACACCGGGAATTGAGGCTGTTACAGGCTCGCTGGGACAGGGTTTATCTGTTTCTTTAGGAATGGCTTTGGGGCTTCGTCTGAATCACAGCGACAGTCGTGTTTACTGTATTGTAGGCGACGGTGAAATGGATGAGGGGCAGATTTGGGAAGCTGCCATGGCAGGCGCCGCCTATCAGACAGATAACCTGGTCGCGATTATTGATCGGAATGGAGTGCAAGCCACGGATACGGTTGACAACGTTTTGCCCAATAAACACATTAAAGAAAAATGGGAAGCATTTGGATGGAATACGATTGAGATTGACGGCCATGATATGCGGCAAATATTGGATGCGCTGGATACCGCCAAAGACTGCAAAGGAAAACCCACCGCAATCATTGCCAACACAATCAAAGGAAAAGGGTTCCCCTTTGCGGAGGGGAAAGCTGCGTATCATAATGCAGCCCTGACGGAAGATGAGTACAAGCAGGCTTTGATCATCGTTGAAAGAATGCGGGAGGAGGCATAACCATGAGCAAAATGGATATGCGGAAGGCATATGGCGAAGCCTTGGTGGAGCTTGGTTACAGCAGTAAAAGAATTGTTGCCTTGGAGGCTGATCTGGGCAAGTCCACTATGTCCAATATGTTTGGCAACGAATTTCCGGATCGTTATTTCAAGATGGGCATCGCGGAAGCAAACATGATCTCTACTGCCGCAGGATTGGCACTTACAGGGTACATCCCATATGCCAGCAGCTTTGCTGTGTTTGCCAGTGGACGTCCCTATGATCAAATCCGTTCCTCCGTTGCAATCCCGCGCCTCAATGTGAAAATATGCGGTTCCTCTGCCGGCCTCTCTGACTTTGGCGATGGTAAAACACACCAATCGGTAGATGATATCGCCCTGATGCGGGTATTGCCCAATATGAAGGTGTTCTCTCCGGCGGATTATTATGAAACAAAGAAAATAGTAAAAGCAATGGCAGAGATTGACGGACCTTGCTATATCAGGCTTATCCGTAATGCCGTTCCCGCCGTGACCGAAGAAAACGCTCCCTTTGAGTTGGGGAAAACCAGTCAGGTACGCGACGGCAGCGACGCGGTTATTTATGCAACAGGTTATATGGTCTATCAGGCGCTTGAAGCGGCAAAGGCCCTGGAAACCGAAGGAATATCTACCCGTGTTGTCAACATCCATACGATTAAGCCGTTGGATGTTGAAGGTGTACGGACGGCAGCCAAAGGCATGAAGGGTGCTGTCACCATTGAAGAAGCCAGCGTCATCGGCGGCATGGGTTCGGCGGTGTGTGAAGCGCTTGCTGAAGGCCCGGTGGAGAGCCGTGTAAAAGTATTAAGGATGGGTATTGCGGATTGCTTTGGCACGTCTGCCCAATCTTATGAAGAATTATTGGTGGAATATCATCTGATGCCGCAGGATATCGTCCAGCGTGTGCGGGAAGCAATCATCTGATTTCTCAACTGAAGGGAGTGAAAACCCATGAAAATCGGTTTTATTGGTTTGGGTATTATGGGTAAGCCTATGGCAAAAAATCTGATCAAGGCTGGATACGATGTGATCGTTGCAGACAAATATGCGCCTGGCGCGGTAGAAGAACTTGTTGTTTGCGGCGCGAAAGCCGGATCATCGAATATGGATGTGGGTTCACAGGCGGATATAGTGATCACAATGGTTCCTAATTCCCCCCATGTGAAAGAGGCTCTTTTTGGTGAAGATGGTGCGGCAAAGACCATGAAAAAGGGAACCATTGTTCTGGACTGCTCCTCAATTAATCCCATTGCTTCCCGCGAAATCTATGCAGAACTGGAAAAACAGGGAATTGAAATGCTGGATGCTCCGGTATCCGGCGGTGAACCGAAAGCCATTGACGGTACGCTGGCCTTTATGGTAGGAGGAAAGCAAGACGTATTCGATCAATGCAAAGATATTCTGGCGAAAATGGGCTCATCTGTTGTTCGCTGCGGAGAGATTGGAGCGGGCAATGTAACAAAGCTCTGCAATCAGACCATTGTTGCCGTGAACATCGCCGCCTTGGCCGAAGCCATGCAAATGGGACAGATGTGTGGTGTGGAACCGCAGAAAATCTATGAGGCAATTAAAGGCGGTTTGGCCGGATCAACTGTCATGAACGCCAAAGCGCCGATGATGATGGATCAGAACTTCCAGCCCGGTTTCCGCATTGACTTACATATCAAGGATCTGAACAATGTGGTGGACGCGGCTAAGACGGTTGACGCTCCCATCCCGCTGACACAGACGGTATTGGAAATGATGAAGATACTGCATCACGACGGCAGCGGAAGCTGCGATCACAGTGCGCTGCTGAAATACTATCAGAAGCTGTCCGGAGAAATCCTGCATCATTAATCTCCCTGTTTCTAAATATGGTGAAAGACGCCATATTTAAATAATGGTTTCCTGAAGGAAAACCAAAAAAAGAAAGGAAGGAATCCCCATGAAGAAACTCGCTTTGTTCCTGGCCCTGGTGATGATCGCCTGCACTTGCCTGACTGGCGCGCTGGCGGAAGAAGACATTCTGGTAACCTGGTGGGGCAACCAGACTCGCAATGAGCGCACGCATGACGCGCTGATGCTCTTTGCCTCTGAGCATGAAGGCGTTACCTTCACCGAAGTGCCCAATTCCTGGGCCGACTACTGGAAAAAAGTCGCCGCCGACGTGCAGGGCGATACGCTGGATGTAATCCAGATGGACTATCAGTATCTTAATCAGTATTCTGAAAGCAGTCTGCTGCTGGATCTGACCCCCTATGTGGAAAGCGGCGCGCTGAAAATCGATGATGTAAATGAAGGTATCGTGAACTCCGGTAAAGTTGGCGGCAAACTCTACGCTGTCTGCATCGGCGTTAATGCTCCCGCCCTGCTCTATAACAAAACAGCGCTGGATGCGGCCGGCATTGCTGTAAAAGACAACATGACCCTGGACGAATTCCTGAATCTGTGCCGCGAAGTGTATGAAAAGACCGGCTACAAAACCAATATCGGCTATGGCACAGATATGGTATTCGGCTATATTCTGCGCGGATATGGCATCAATCTTTTTGAAAATGGCAAGCTGAATATCACCAAAGAAGATGCTGAAAAGTTCTTCTCCCTGTATGAAACCGGCATCAAGGAAGGCTGGCTGCTGGGCAGCGAAGTGTTCGCTGAAACAGCTGTCGGTACTGTGGAGCAGGATCCCATGGTCTATGGTTCTGATCCTGCCTACATGAGCTGGTGCGCCTTCTTCTGGTCCAACCAGGTTACCGCTATGCAGAATGCCGCTCCCGAAGGCGTTGAAATCGGCATTACCACCTGGCCGTCTCCCGATCCTGTGAAATCCAACTACCTGAAACCCAGCCAGTTTTTCTCTGTAGCCGCTAAGACCCAGCATGCCGATACCGCTGTGGCTATAGTGGATTTCTGGACGAACTCTGTTGAAGCCAATAAGATCCTGCTGGGCGAACGCGGCATTCCTGCTTCTGCCGCTAGCGCTGATGGCATTGCTGATCTGCTGGATGAAAGCAATCAGAAGGTTGTTGCTTATATCAACAGCGTGGTGAGTCCCAACTCCTCTGACGTGCCTGCTGCCGATCCTGCCGGCGCAAGCGAGTTCTATAATCTGGTGGATGAGCTGCAGGAAGCGATCTGCTATGGCACCATGAGTGCGTCCGATGCTGCTGAACAGCTGATCTCTGACTGTCCCGCCAACCTGAAATAACCTGCAGTCCTGTTCATGGGGGCGAGGCTGAAATGCTTCGCCCCCTATTGAAAATACGACCGTCATTTGCTCTCGAATATGGCTTTCACGTTGCATGACGCCGTCCCATCAATTCCTGTCATTAGCATAGCGTTGCTTATTTCTTGTGATACCTTTCACATGTTCTTGAAGGGAGGAGCAACTATGCCCAAAATTGTCGCAAAGAAGCACAAGAAAACAATTGTGCAAAAAATAAATGAAGAGCATATCGCAGGTATGATCTGTACCGCACCGTTTACCATCGGTTTTTTGCTCTTTATGATTGTTCCTATGTTGATTTCCGCCTACTATTCCTTTTGCGATTTCAACATTCTGCAGCCTGCGACGTTTATCGGATTTGAGAATTACAAGATAATGTTTGCAGACGCCAAATTCTGGAAATCCCTGGGTGTCACATTTTATTTTGCCTTTGTATCCGTGCCGCTCAGGCTGGTGTTCGCTCTGATTGTCGCCATGATTTTGCTGAAAACCAGCAAAGCCACCGCTTTTTATCGGGCAGCGTATTATTTGCCTTCTATTATCGGCGGTTCTGTTGCCGTAGCGATCTTATGGAAGCGCATGTTTGCCATCGACGGAACAATCAACGTGCTGCTGCGCGGAATAGGCATTGATTCAAGGATCGCGTGGCTTGGCCGTACTGATACAGCGATCTGGACACTGATTATTCTTTCCATATGGCAGTTTGGATCATCCATGCTGATATTTCTGTCCTCGTTGAAACAAATCCCCGCAACGCTGTATGAAGCGGGACAAATCGACGGTGCGAACGCTGGAAAACGGTTTTTCAAAATAACATTGCCCTTATTAACGCCTACGATTTTCTTCAATTTGGTTATGCAAATGATCAATGGTTTCCTGGCCTTTACGCAATGCTACATCATCACGCAGGGCAAGCCATTGAATTCCACGCTGTTTTATACGGTGTACATGTATCAGCAATCGTTTGAATACTATAAGGCCGGATACGGTGCCGCGCTTGCCTGGGTCATGCTGATCATCATCGGACTGTTTACGGGACTGCTCTTCGCTACCAAACGCTTTTGGGTATATGAGGAGTGATGGATATGAAAACAAAGAAAATAATAACACGCAGTATCTATCATATTCTTGTGTGCGGCTTTGCATTCGTGATGGTTTATCCGCTTCTGTGGATGATCCTGAGCTCATTTAAGCCGACCAATACGGTATTCACCACAGCGCAGGAATTATTGCCCCGTGCATGGACGCTTGAAAACTACGCAAATGGCTGGAAAGGTTTTGCGAACGTCAGCTTTGGCCGTTTCTTCCTCAATTCGTTGTTTATTTCGCTGATGGCAACGCTGGGGACGCTGGCTTCTTCCTCAATTGTCGCTTATGGATTTGCCCGCCTGAAATTCAAGGGACGCGGTGCTCTCTTCTCTGCCATGCTGGTGACCATGATGCTGCCTGCGCAAGTGCTGATGATCCCGCAGTACATCTGGTATCAGAAGCTGGGCTGGGTAGGCAACTATCTTCCCTTGATCGTACCATATTGGTTTGCTATCCAGGGGTTCTTCGTTTATCTGATGACCAACTTTATCGGCGGTATCCCCAAGGATCTGGATGAAGCAGCGAAGATTGACGGGTGCTCAACGTATGGAATCTTTATCCGGGTCATCCTTCCTTTGATTGTTCCAGCGTTGATCACAGGCGGTATTTTTTCCTTTATCTGGCGCTGGGATGATTTTCTGTCCGCCCTTCTATATGTCAGCAAGACAGAAACGTACCCTGTCAGTCTTGCCTTGAAGCTGTTCAGTGATCCTTCTTCCTCCTCCGACTATGGCGCTATGTTTGCCATGTCCACTCTTTCCATTCTCCCTGTGGTGTTGATTTTTATCACATTGCAGAAATATTTGGTGGAGGGAATTGCCACTTCCGGTCTGAAAGGATAAAGCGCCAATTAACTCATTATATCTAAAAAAGAACGAAAAATGGAGGATCGTACCATGATTTCCGAAAAAAACCCGCGGGCAAAGGAACTGATAGTCGCATATATAGGCGGCGGATCCCGTGGCTGGGCCTGGGGCTTTATGATGGATTTAGCCATGGATGAAGCGATGTGCGGCACCGTCCGTTTATATGATATTGACCGTCCTGCTGCAGAGCGCAACAAGATGATCGGCAATAAAATCAGCGCACATCCTGACGCTGTTTCCCGCTGGGAATATGAGGTCAGCGACTCCTTGCAGAGTGCGCTGACGGGTGCTGACTTTGTGGTGATTTCCATTTTGCCCGGCACCTTTGAAGAAATGCGTTCCGACGTACATCTGCCCGAACGGGTCGGCGTTTATCAGCCTGTGGGTGACACAGTTGGCGCAGGCGGTTTTATGCGGGCTATGCGTACCGTTCCCATGTATGTGACGATTGCCGAGGCGATCCGCGATTATGCGCCGGATGCCTGGGTGATCAATTATACCAATCCCATGTCCTTGTGCGTCAGAACGCTGTATGAGGTTTTTCCCGCGGTTAAAGCTTTCGGCTGCTGCCATGAAGTGTTTGGGACACAGCGGTTGATGTGCGCCATGTTGAAAACAGAAGAAGGTATTGATGGAGTAAAGCGTCAGGACCTGTATACGACCGTCACCGGCATCAATCATTTTACCTGGCTGACTCGCGCAAGCTACAAAGGGATCGATTTAATGCCCATGTATGCCCGCCTTGCAGATAAATACTATGAAACCGGCTATGACGAAGGCGGCGACAGAAACTGGATGAATTCTCATTTTAATTGTGCGCAGCGGGTGAAGTTTGATCTGTTTCGCAGGTATGGCGTGATCGCTGCCGCAGGCGACCGCCACCTTGCAGAATTTACTGCGCCGTGGTACACTTTGAATCCGGATGTGGTGCGGGAGTGGAAATACAGTCTGACCACCGTAGACTGGCGTATAAAAGATCTGCATGACAGATTGCAGCGTTCCGATGATCTGATCAGCGGAAAAGAGAAATTGGTGCTCAAGCCTTCCGGGGAGGAGGGCCATCTGCTGCTAAAAGCGGTGTTGGGATTGGGCGATCTGGTATCGAATGTCAATATTCCCAACCGCGGACAGATCCCCAATCTGCCTATAGGTGCTGTTGTGGAAACCAATGCGCTGTTTGGCCGGGACCGTATTGAACCTGTTTATGCCGGAACAGTGCCGTCCAACATTCTTCCTTTAATAGCACGGCATATCTACAACCAGGAAAATACGTTGGCTGCAGCCCTGCACTGTGATCGGAAGCTGGGCTTCAGCACATTCATGAATGACCCTCAAATGGCCTCTGTTACAGTCTCTGATGGGCAAAAGCTGTTTGATGATATGCTGGAAAACCAGCGTGCATATCTTCCTGAAAAGTGGTTCAAATAACCGCCTGATTGCTTGCCGGGAACGGGGCCATTCGTTCCCGGCTACTCTTTCTTTATGTCGCTACAGACAGGAGTGTTTTCATGACTTATCAAGAAATTGCTGAGCGCGTATTGTCAATGCTGAAACAAGCCGATGGAAATGACCCCTCCAACGGACATTTGACAATGAATAACTGGGAATGGCCTTCGGGTGTTGCGTTGTACGGAATCTATAAGACTTATCAGCAGACAGGTGATTCTGCTATTTTGGATTACTTAACTTCATGGTATGACGAAATGCTGCGCCATTCTGAACAACTGAAACGGAATGTTAATACAGTGGCCCCAATGCTGACACTGGTTTGCTTATATCAAGAGACAAAGCAGGCTTCTTATCTTCCCGTGATCGAAAGCTGGATCACATGGGTCATGCAGGAAATGCCGCGCACCGAATTTGGCGGGCTTCAGCATTGCACCGCCTGGAATAAGCATTACCAACAGCTGTGGTGCGATACTTTATTTATGACATGCCTTTTCCTGGCAAAAGCAGGAATGGTATTAGGACGGCAGGAATTAGTCGATGAAAGCGAATACCAGTTTCTTCTCCATATCCGCTATCTCCAGGAGAAGGTAACAGGTTTGTTCTATCATGGCTGGACGTTTGATCGCCGGAACAATTTTGCCAATGCTTTTTGGGCCCGTGGAAACGCTTGGTTTACAGCCGCTGCCGTGGAATTGTTTGATATAACAAAACGGAACAACGCTGCCATGCGAATGATACATATGGCTTGGCTTGATCAGGTAAACGCTCTGTGGAAGTATCAGCGTGTCAATGGGCTGTTCACCACACTGATTGATGTTGAGGATACCTATTGTGAAACAAGTGCGACAGCAGCGATTGCATATGGCATCCTCAAAGGGATTCGCATGGGATGGCTTTCAAGCGAAAAGTATCAGGAAATGGGTATGCTGTCAGCAGATGCTGTTTTAGATCAGATTGATGAAACAGGCGCTGTCCAGGGTGTTTCCGGGGGGACAGGAATGGGACATACTTTACAGCACTATAAAGAAATTATTGTTACGCCAACAGCATACGGACAAGGATTGACTTTCTTAATGCTGACTGAAATGATGCGTCTTGAGCAATCATAAGGAAACGCGACTGTCCTGTTTGCATCTCTTTTCGCGACTGTCCTGTTTGCATCTCTTTTGTCTTGAGAAATCAGCCAATCTATGATAAAATAAAAAGGTTATTTATGAAGCTGGCAAAGGAGTGGTCGCATGTCTGAGTACAGAACTTTGAACAATATCGCATATGAGCACTTAAGGAGCATGATATATAATTGTGAATTTGAGTTTGGAAAAATCTACAGTGAAACAAAACTGGCAGCGCAGATTTCCATTTCCAGAACCCCCATGCGGGATGCGCTGAACAAATTGGCGCATGAACGGTACATCGATATTTTGCCCAACAGAGGCTTTGCGCTTCACACCCCAAGCCAAGCTGACGTTAATGAGGCATATCATATTCGTCTGATGATTGAAAGTTATTGTGCCGACATCGTTTCCACTGATTATCCTGCGGATCATGCGGTTGCGACAATCGCGCGCATGGAGGAAGCATTACAGCAGCAGCATCGTCTTTTGGAAAATGATGAGGCTTACAACATCAGCCAATTTTGGCTTGATGATCTGACTTTCCATAAAGCATTGCTCGAACATCTTAATATTTTATCTCTGATTCAACAGTATGAAAGCGTCATGTACATTTTCATGCCGCATCATTTGATCAGGGATCCCGGTATTCATGAAAAAGATTCCTCCGTGTTTGAAAGACACCGCAGCACTCTTATAGAGCATAATAATATCATTCAGGCATTAAAAAACAAAGACAGCAATCAAATCAGACGCGCCGTGCATACACATATCGATTCAAGCTTGAAGGCACTTCTTTTACGAATGGAGCAGGACCAAAGAACGATTGACAGCTCAATCAAGGGTGTATAACTCTTTTTCCGGCATCTCCGGGTCGAATGACTTCATTTTCATTAAAAGAATAATAAAAAAGCAAAGTCGCCTGACCGGAATAAACCAGGCGACTTTGTGCACTTGATGGGGTGCGGGACGGAAGGAAACGGAGACGATGCCGCGGATTCCGTGCCGGGATTCCGGCACGGAACAGCCGGAGAGAGAGACGCGGAATTCCCGGGAACGGTTGAATTTTCCCGTGGGTTTGCATATAATATTCTCCGGATAAAACAGTAAGGAGGAATGGGGATGCGCAGCGCGATCTGTCTGCTGCTTTCAGCCCTGCTGCTTCTGGGCCTGCCCCTGGCCGGGGCGGAGGACCTGGGAGCACCGGACTATGTGCTGGAAGGCTTCGACGGAGAAAATACATCCCATGACTGGGAGACGAATCTCTTTTTCCGCCGGATGCAGGAGGACACGGGGATCCGCTTTGAATACCGCCAGGTGAACAGCGCGGGCGCCTGGGCGGAACGAAAGCAGGAGATCCTCCGGGGGGAGAATCTGCCGGACGTGCTGTTCAAGGCGGCCCTGACCGACGGAGAAACCATGGAGATGGCGGAGCAGGGGATTCTGCTGGATCTGACGCCGTATCTGGCGGAATACGCGCCGGATCTTACGGCGCTGCTGGACAGCTATCCGGAATGGCGGGAAGCGATCACCCTGCCGGACGGAACCATCCGGGCGCTGCCGGCCATCAACGAGCTACCCAGCAATAACCTGATGTGGATCAATCAGACCTGGCTGGACAACCTGCGGCTGGAGACGCCCTCCACCGCGGAGGAGCTGACGGAGGTGCTCCGGGCCTTCCGGGACGGGGATCCCAACCGGAACGGCCGGAAGGATGAGATCCCCCTGAGCGTGCTGGGCATGTGGGATCTGAGATTCCTGGGGCATGCCTTCGGCATCACGGATAACGATTACTATCTGTCCCTGAAGAACGGGAGGATCACCTCCGCCCTGACCGGGGCGGAAAACCGGGCCTTTCTGACCTGGCTGAAGGCGCTGTGGGACGAGAATCTGCTGTCCCATCAGGCCTTTTCCACGGCGGATCCCCTGCGGCAGATTACAGACAAATCGGCCGCCATTCCCTACGGGGTGTTTCTTTCCGCTTCGCCGCTGAACGTGGTGCCGGCGGAGGCCCTGGATCAGTATACGGTGCTGAGCCCCCTGACATACGATGGGAAGCAGGTATACCGGAGGCTGCTGGGAGACGTAACCCGGGGGACCTTCGCCCTGACCCGAACCTGCGGGAATCCGGAACGGATGGTGGCCTGGGTAAACCGGCTCTACACGGAAGCGGGCAGCATCCTGATCCAGGCGGGCCGGGAAGGCGAGGAATACATGTGGAACGAGAACGGCTCCTGGGAGTGGATTGACGATCTGGAAACCGTGGCCAGCCAGGTGCTGCCCACGGCGACCCTGGCGGAGGGAACCGAGGCGCCGGGAATCACGACGGAAGCCTTCCAGTCCCTGTATATGGACAGCCGCACCGGCACCCTGATCGAGGGCATGAAGCGGGTCCGAGAATACTCCCTGCTGCCTGTTCCCCAGCGCATGCTGAAGCGGGAGGACGCGGAGGCTATCGCGAAGGTTCAGGCCAATCTGGCACCCTGGGCGGAGACGGCCATGGCCCGGTTTATCACGGGGGACGTGCCGCTGGATGACGAACACTGGAATCAATTTGCCGCGGAAGCGGAGGAAAGGGGACTGCCGGAGCTGATCGGGCTGTGGCAGAAACAGTTTCAATGAACATGGAAGAAAGAATCAGGAAGCTTCGGTCGGAAGAAATTCAGAATCACCTGGCCTTCCTCTACGGCGGCGGATGGAAGACGCTGAACTTTCAGCTGGCCCGTTATGAAGCCCTGCTGCGCCGGCATGAGGAAATCTTCGGACCGCGGGAGACGGTGATGATCTTCAGCGGCCCCGGCCGGACGGAGATCGGCGGCAACCATACGGATCATAACCGGGGAAGGGTGCTGGCGGGGAGCATCAATCTGGATCTGCTCTGCGCCGTATCCCCCCGGGAGGACAACCGGGTCAGCTTTTACAGCGAGGGCCGGGAGCCCAGCCTGCTGGAGCTGAGCGACACGGAGGTGAACCCCACCGAGGAGGGAACCACCTCCGCGATCATCCGGGGCGTGGCGGACGGCATGAAGCGCCGGGGATACCGGATCGGCGGCTTTGATGCGGCGGCCGATTCCACCGTGGCCGCCGGGGGCGGCATGTCCAGCTCCGCGGCCCTGGAGATTATGCTCAGCGGCGTCTTTGACGGGCTGTATAACGATTTCTCCATGCCCTTTGCGGACCGGGCGCAGATCGGCCGCCGGGCGGAGAACCTCTATTTCGGGAAGCCCTCCGGGCTGCTGGACCAGATGGCCAGCGCGGCGGGCGGGTTGGTGACGGTGGATTTTGCCGATGAGCAGAATCCGGTCATCGAGCCCATCTCCTACGATTTCGCTGCCAGGGGCTATCGGCTGGTGGTGGTGGCCACCGGCGGCTCCCATGAGAACCTGACGGACTGCTACGCCGCCATTCCCCAGGAGATGAAGGCGGTGGCGGCGGTCTTCGGCCGCGATGTGCTGCGGGGGCTGACGGAACAGGATCTGCTGAGCCATATGGCAGCGCTGCGGAGCCAGGTTTCCGACCGGGCGATTCTGCGGGCCTTCCACTTTATCACGGAGAACGACCGGGTGCCGGAGCAGGTGGCGGCCCTGAAGGAGGACCGGATCGAGGACTTCCTGCGGCTGATTACCGATTCCGGGCGGTCCTCCTTCCAGTATCTGCAGAATATCTACGCCTCCGAGGCGGACCAGAGCCTGTCCCTGGCCCTGTGCATGGCGGAAAGCATGCTGAAGGGGAAGGGCGCCTGGCGCATCCACGGCGGCGGCTTTGCCGGCACGACGCTGAACTTCGTTCCGGAGGAGGACGTAGAGAACTTCGTCCGGGTGATGAACGACGCCTTCGGCGAAGGCGCCTGCCACGTGCTGAATATCCGCCCGGTGGGGGCCGATATGATCGTTCTGTGATGACCTCCGAGGGATTCGAGGCAGGTCTGCCCGGCAGGGGGTCACGGGATTCTTCCCGGGGCCTGGAGGCCGGGCTCAGACAGGATCCCGCCCCGGCCAGGCCGACGGGCTTCGATTATGATTTTCCATTGACACCGATGATTCCGGGTGGTATCATCTTGGGCGCGGAGAAAGCTCCGCAATGATGAAGATATCGTTCATGAAGCGTCTTCAGGGCAGGGTGTAATTCCCGACCGGCGGTTCAGCCCGCGAACTTCCTTCCCCCCCGGGGCAGGAAGCCGATCCGGTGAGATTCCGGAGCCGACAGTGAAAGTCTGGATGAAAGAAGCGCACGGCAGTACGTTTTCCGTATTTCCGCCCCTGATCAGCGCTGAGCTTCAGGGGCGAATCGTATTTTTAAGAACGGAGGACTGCCAACATGAGCACCAACATGAGCACAAAGCGGAACACCAAAGTCTTCAGCACCTTCAACCTGACCCGGATGGCCATCCTGGCCGCCCTGGCCTCCATCCTTTTCCTGCTGGAAATTCCGGTGGTGGCCTTTTACAAGCTGGATCTGAGCAATATCCCGGTGCTGATGGGAGCCTTTTCCATGGGGACGGTGCCGGGGCTGGTGATCCTGGTACTGAAAAGCCTGATCGGCCTGACCCATTCCTCCAGCGCCGGCGTCGGTGAGCTGGCGGATTTCCTGATGGGCGCCGCCCTGATCATTCCCGCGGCGCTGATGTATCACCGGGAGAAGACCCGGAAGAACGCCCTCCTGGGGATGATGCTGGGGACGGTCTGCATGGCGGCGGTGAGCGTGCTGGCCAATAAGTGGATCATGCTGCCCTTCTATATGGGCGCGTTCCATATGGACATGCAGGGGATTCTGAATTTTGCCAATGTGGCGGGGATCGACAGCGAATGGAAGCTGCTGCTGCTGATTACGGCGCCCTTCAACCTGCTGAAGGGGGCGGTGCTTTCCCTGGTGACGGGGCTGATCTATAAGCCCCTGTCCCCCCTGCTGCACGAAAAGAGAGGTCGGTAAACCATGGGTATTTCTCATTCCGCGGCGGAAACCCGGGCCCTGGGGGAAGCGCTGGCGGCGGAGCTGAGGCCGGGAGACGTGATTCTGCTGGAGGGCCCCATGGGCGCCGGCAAGAGCGAGCTGGCCCGGGGGATCGCCCGGGGGCTGGGGGTTACGGAGACGGTCACCAGCCCGACCTTCACCATTCTGAACCTGTATACCAGCGGGCGGATGCCCCTGGCCCATTTCGACTGGTACCGGCTGGAGAGCGAGGAAGAGCTGTACGAAATGGGGATGGACGAATATCTTGGCGGCGACGGGGCGGCGCTGGTGGAATGGCCGGGACGCTGCCCGGAAGCCCTGCCGGGAGATTTTGCCCTGATCGAGCTGATTCCGGAGGGACCGGAAACCCGCCGGCTTCGGATGACGCGCCACGGGAACTTCAGACCGCTGCAATGGGAAAGGATGCTTGAATGATGATTCTTGCTGTGGATACCTCGGGCCCCGTCTGCGGGGTGGCCGTGGTGGAGGAGGATCGGATCCTCAGCGAATATACCGCCCGGAACAAGTATACCCATTCCGCCTCCCTGATGCCCATGGTGGAGCGGTGCCTGGAAAGCGCGGGGAAAAGGCTGGAGGAGATGGACGCCCTGGCGGTGGTCACGGGTCCCGGCAGCTTTACCGGGGTGCGGATCGGGGTAGCGACGGTGAAGGGGCTGGCCCACGGCAGCGGGAAGCCCTGCATTCCGGTGAACGCCCTGGAAGCCCTGGCCTGCGGCGCCAACCGGGAGGACTGGGAGGGTCTGGTCTGCCCCATGCAGGACGCCCGGGCCGGACAGGTTTACGGCGCGGCCTTCCTGGGTGGGAAGCGGATGATGGAAGACCGGCCCATGAAGCTGGAGGATTATCTGGCGGCGGTTCGGGAGCTTTCCCCCGGGCCTTATCTGCTTCTGGGAGACGGAGCGGAGGCCCACCGGGAGAAAATCCGGGAGCTGACGGCGGGGATGGATTACAGGATCGCGGCCGCCCCCTTCTGCTTTCTGCGGCCCTCGGCCGCCGGCATGCTGGCGCAGCGGAGCCCCGTCCGGATGGACTATCGCAGCCTGAAGGAATATTATCTCCGCCCGCCCAACGCGGAGAAGAACAAAAAACTTCTGGAGGCCATGCGCCATGAATGACCCGGTGATCCGCCGGATGCAGTATGCCGACGTAAAGCAGGTGGCCGCGCTGGAGGCGGAAACCTTTGCCCGCCCCTGGAGCGAAAGCAGCTTTCGCCGGGAGGTGGAGGAAAACAAGGTGGCCCGATACCTGGTGGCGGACCGGGAAGGGGAGATTCTGGGATACATCGGCGCCTGGGTGGTGCTGGATGAATGCCATATCACCAATCTGGCCGTCCGGGCGGCCGCGCGGCGGCAGGGGCTGGGAACTGCGCTGCTATGCAGCCTCCTGCGGTATATGAGCAACCTGGGGGCCGCCTGGGCGGATCTGGAGGTGCGGGTCAGCAACGAGAATGCCCAGCGCCTGTACGCCAAAGCTGGGTTTGTGACCCTGGGAAAACGGAAAAAATACTATGAGGACAACGGGGAGGACGCCCTGCTGATGGTCTGTGAGCAGATGCCGCCCGTGGATCCGGATTTTGAGGAGGAGCCCGTCCTCCCGGAGGAAACCGCATGAAACATTCTTACAGAGGATGGCTCCCGGCGCTCCTGCTGATGCTGCTGATGCTGGGACTCACGTTCCCGGCCGGGGCCGCGGGGGAAGAGGCGGAGAACATCACCGACGCGTGCACCTTTAAGCTGTGTGCCACGCAGCGGCGGGCCAGCACCATGACGGACGGGAAATATACCTCCTACTGGGAGAGCCGGAAGATGCGCAATCCCTGGATCTCTATTCATTCGGAGACCCCCATGTACGGCCTGTATCTCTGCTTCCGCCAGATGCCTTCCGCCTTCGATATCCAGACGCTGACGATTCAGGGGGAAGGGGAGGAAGCGGAGGCGGTCTGGGAGAAACTGATGCCGGGGGATACCCGGTTCCAGCATACCTGCTACGAGCTTCCGGGGGTCACGGACATCCGGATCATGTCCCTGCAGGAAGGCAGCCACAAGATGGGCTTCAACGAGGTCTTCGTCTTCGGCGAGGGAACCATGCCGGACTGGGTTCAGCGCTGGGAGGAAACGGAGGAGAAGGCGGACATCCTGTTCTTTTCCGCCCATCCGGACGACGAGCTGATCTTCTTCGGAGGCGCCATTCCCACCTACGCGGCGGAAATGAAGAAGCGGGTGGTGGTGGCCTACCTGTCCTGGAGCAATACCACCCGCCGATCCGAAGCCCTGAACGGGCTCTGGTCCATGGGGGTGACCCATTATCCGGAATTCGGCGGCTTTTCCGATTCCTACAGCAAGACCGCGAAGGAGGCCTATAAGAAGGCCGGCAAGGACAAGGTGCTGGCCTGGGTGACGGAAATGTACCGGAAGCACCGGCCCGAGGTGGTGGTGACCCACGATATCGACGGGGAATACGGCCACGGGCAGCATAAGATGATGGCGGACGCGGCCATCCGGGGCTACAGCCTGGCGGCGGAGGCGGACCAGTATCCGGATTCCGCGGCGGAGTACGGCCTCTGGCAGGTGAAAAAGCTGTACATCCATCTGTACGGGGACGCGGAGCTGCAGACCCGGTTCGACTGGAACGTGCCCCTGGAAAGCCTGGGGGGAAAAACCGGGCTGCAGGCGGCGGCGGACGCCTACGCGCTCCATAAAACCCAGGAGAGCGCCTCCGTCAAAATCAATAAAAAATGGCATCGGCTCAGCGTGGAAGAGACCGGCAGCGTCTGGCCCAACACCGCCTTCGGCCTCTATGCCACCCAGGTGGGGCCCGACGAGAGCCACACGGATTTCCTGGAACATATTGATCTGGAATA
>CAZMFY010000023.1:0-19774 GCA_964565635.1 uncultured Oscillospiraceae bacterium | reverse complement strand
GGTCGGGAAGCGGAAGGAGGACGTACGGGTTGTCACCTCCGGCGCGGGCGCTGCGGCAGTCTCCATCGTAAAGCTGCTGCTCTCCGCCGGGTTCAGGGACATCACCATGTGCGACCGAAAGGGTGCGATTTATAAAGGCCGGGAGGGTCTGAACTGGATCAAGGAGGAAATGGCGGAGGTCACCAACCTGACCCGGAAGGGCGGCACGCTGGCGGACGCCCTCGTCGGGGCGGACGTGTTCATCGGCGTTTCGGCCCCGGGCACCGTCACCACCGAAATGGTCCGGACCATGAACCGGGACGCCATTATCTTTGCCTGCGCGAATCCGACGCCGGAGATATTCCCGGAGGACGCGAAGGCCGGCGGCGCGGCGGTGATTGCGACGGGGCGGAGCGATTTCCCGAACCAGATCAACAACGTGCTGGCATTTCCGGGCATCTTCCGCGGCACCTTCGACGTCCGCGCCAGCGATATCAACGAGGAAATGAAAATGGCCGCCTCCCGGGCGCTGGCGGACCTGATTTCCGACGAAGAGCTGTCCGCGGATTACATCATTCCGAAGGCCTTTGACAAACGCGTCGGCCCTGCGGTCGCCGCGGCGGTTGCGGAGGCGGCCCGCAGGAGCGGCGTCGCCCGGATTTAAACGATCAAGAATGACTGAAACGGAGTAAAACGATGAAAGCATTGATCCTGGAGGAAATGATCCATCCCGAGGTGGCGGAGATCTTGCCCAAGGTTGAAATCGCGGTGGTTCCGGTCGGGTCCTGCGAGCAGCACGGTCCGAACACGACCTATACCACGGATACGGCGCGGGCGTACGCTTTCTGCAAGCTGCTCGGAGAGCACTACGGGGAAAAGCTGCTCATCTGCCCGCCGGTCACCTACGGCATTTCGACGCACCACATGGCATTCGCCGGAACGGTGACCCTGCGCCCGGAGACCTATATCGAGGTGCTGAAGGACATCGCCGTTGCGCTGCATAAGCACGGAATTCCCAGAATCCTTTTTGTGAACGGGCACGGCGGAAACAGCAGCGCGCTGAATGTGGCGATCAATTCACTGAAGTATTCCTTCGGTATCGACGCCTATTACACGGGCATGGGCTTCGGTCTGTTTGACGAAGCCGTGACGCCGGAGATGGGATGGACGGAAAAGCGCGGCCACGCCAGCGAGAGCGAGACCTCCCAGTGCCTGGCGCTCTGCCCGGAAGTGGTGCGGAAGGATAACCTGCAGAAGGGCGACGTGGTGGAGAATTTTATTATCCGCGGAAAAAACACGCCCTTCCGTCACGGCGGAATCGCGTTCCAGTGGGAGCGTGACGCATCCCGCAACGGCGCGCTGGGAGACGCCCGGCTGTCCTCGGAGGAGGCAGGCAGGCGGCTGAACCAGGTGGCCCTGGAAAAGGTTGAGAAAATGATTGATTTTATCCTGGAGCATTATTGAGCCTGTCCGTATCGACGGGCTGGAGCAGCGGCGTGTCCTGCGCATAGGAAAGGATCGTGCCGCGGATCTGGTTCACCAGCTCCGGCCGGTTTTTCGCCTGAGCCCGCTGCATGATGAGATAGCAGTGGTGCTTCGGCGGATCCACCGCCAGACGCCGGATGGTCAGCCGGTCCGGTATGCGGGAGTAGATTGAAAAAGCGATCGACGCGGGGCAGAGCGCCCAGCACTGCGGAAGCGCCAGGTAATTATGAGCCATGTGGTTATTGTCCACCTGAAGATAGGACGGCTGGTACGGATCCCAGTAATGATCGTGCCAGCGGCGCGTTTCCCCCGTCCAGGAAGTGACGCTGACCTCAAACCGCGGATCCAGCAGATCCGGCATGACGGGCCCTTCCGGCAGGGGCGTGTCGGCGGGCAGAAGGAGCACGTATTCGGTATTGAACATGGGCATGGCGGCGATGTCATCGCTGACGATCAGGCGCGTTGCCAGGCCGAAATCCGCGTCGTGATCGGCCACCATGGTATACACGCTGGCACTGTTCGCCGTGCGCAGGCGGATTTTCGGAGGCAGGGGCTGGTTCATCAACAAACGGACAATCTGGGGAACCACGTGCTCCTGATAGCTGGCGGGGGCGGCAAGCGTAAAGGTTTCCTGCATGTCCTCCCGGCAGAATTGCATGGTCTGCCGATCCAGCGCAAGCCAGCGCTCCGCGATCGGGATGAAATCCTGCCCTTTTTCGGTCAGCTCCACCGTCCGGTGCCCCTTGTGGCGGTTGACGAGGGTAACCCCCAGCTCGGCCTCCAGCTGGCTCAGCCGGGAGCTGACGGTGGGCTGGGTGGTGTACATGGCCTCCGCCGCGCCGGAGATCGTCTGGTAACGGGCGATATACAGGAAGGTACGGACATTGAGAAGGTTCATCGGGAACTCCTTTCCGCCGGAAGGAAAATAAAGGATTTGCCAATAATTATACCGGCATTTATAAGCACACGCAATCTTCCCTGTCGGTTTTTTGCCGCCTGGCTTGCGGCACGTTATAAAAACTACATAGAAGGAGTAAGGAGGAAACGGAAAAATGAAGAAATGGATTTCTTGGATGCTCGCGCTGGTGATGGCTCTGTCTGTGGCGGCCTTCGCAGCCGGGGAGCAGGACCTGTCGACCATGGTCGTCGAACGGAAGGAAGCGGACAGCTACCGCAAAGAGCTGTCCATCGCGCTGGCCTCCCAGATTACGACCCTTGACCCCGGCCTGATCTCCAACGTCCAGCACTACTACCTGTTCAACATGGTTTACGACACGCTCCTGTTCTACGACAACATCAAGAAGGAGCTTTCCGGCAAGCTGGCGACTTCCTTCGAGTGGGCGGACGATACCTACACGAAGATCCACATCGTGCTGCGGGACGACGTTGTGTTCCATAACGGTGAAAAGCTGACCGCCGAAGATGTCGCTTTCTCCCTGGCCCGCACAACCAGCACCCTGGTCACCAATTCCTTCGATCATGTGGATGTGCTCAGCCCGACGGAGCTGGACATCGTCCTGAAGACGCCGAACGTGGACTTCCTGTACGTCCTGTCCCATAATTCCTCCGCGATCGTCAGCAAGAAGGCGGTGGAGGAGAATCCGGATCTCGGCGGCGCGATCGGTTCCGGTCCCTGGGTCATCGATATGGAGAACTACGTTGCGGGCGACACGATCGTCCTGGTGCGGAACGACGCTTACTGGGGTGAACTGCCGAAGACCGAAAAGATCCGGCTGCGCCTGATCGCCAACGCCTCCTCCCGCCTCGTGGCGCTGCAGAACAAGGAAGTCTCCCTGATGACCAGCATCAACACGACGGAAATCATGGCCGCCAAAGCCAACAGCGCGCTGACGGTTTATGAATTCCCGACAGCCCAGATGTATTACCTCGCCTTCAACAATACAAACGGACCGGCTGCCGACAACCTGAAGCTCCGCCAGGCCATCGCCTATGCCATCAACCGCGAGGACCTGTACCTTGGCACCGGCGATGAAGGCGCGTCTCCTGCCACGTCCTTCTGGGGATGGCACATGAAGTATTACTTCGACCAGTTCGACCTGGATCTGTCCTACAACCCCGAAAAGGCGAAGGAACTGGTCGCCGAGATCGGCGGCACCCCGACGCTGAAGCTGATGGTAAACACAACCAGCGACGATTACCGCATCATGTTTGAAATCATCCAGGACGCCTGCCGCAAGGTCGGGATCGACATCGTCCTGGAGGAGGTCGACTCCGCCGGCGCCACCGCGAACTCCAAGTACAAGGACGCCAAGCACGAGGCGATGCTCTACAGCATCAACATGAACGACTGGGACAGCGACATGGGCCGCCTGCTTTCCGTCAATTCGAACACGAACAAGGCCGTGCTGAACAACGAGCGGGTCACGGAGCTGCTGGCGCTGGGCGTTTCCACCACGGACGAAGCGCAGCGCATGGAATACTACAAGGAACTTCAGATCCTGATCCATGACAACTGCTTCTACATTCCGCTGTATTATACCAGCGACACCACCGCCTTTGAAAAGGACGCCGGCGGTATGCGCCTTTCCTATTCCCGGGATCATGACTACTCCTATATCGCAATTCCTGAATAATCACTGATATGGCATCCTCCGGGGAGCCGGCGGAAAGCTCCGTCGTCTCCCCGGCTTTCGATTTACGGTCCGCCAATCGTCAGGAGGCACTATGGGCAAATATATTTTCAAGCGGTTCCTGATGCTGATTCCGGTGATTATCGGCGTGTCGCTGATGATTTTCGTGATGCTTGACCTGGCGCCGGGCAATGTCCTGGATATCATCGCGAACGATTATACGCCGGAGCAGCTCGAGGAACTCAAACACCAGCTGGGATACGACCGCTCCGTCTTTTACCGCTACGGCATGTACATGTGGGACCTGCTGCATGGAGACCTGGGTACATCCTATATCTATAAGGCGCCGGTCTGGAGCCTTTATATGCAGCGGCTTCCTTCCACGCTGAAGCTGGCGGGGGCGTCGGTGCTGGTTTCCATCATCCTGTCCATCCCCCTCGGCATCGTTGCCGCCCGCAAGCACGGAAGCCTGACGGACAACGCCAGCATGGTCGCGGCGCTGCTGGGCCTTTCGATGCCGAATTTCTGGCTTGGCCTGATGCTGATCATCCTGTTTTCACTGCAGCTGGGCTGGTTCCCGTCCTCCGGCGACATGGACGGCATCCGGAGCCTGGTGCTGCCCGCCATCACCATCGGGACGGGGCTGATGGCGACGCTCACGCGCACGACGCGTTCCTCCATGCTGGACGTAATCCGGTCCGACTACCTGCGGACCGCCCGGGCCAAGGGCGTACCGGAGAAAACGGTCATCCGCAAGCACGCGCTGAAGAACGCGCTGATTCCGATCATCACGGTCATCGGCACCCAGATGGGCCGCACGCTGGGCGGATCGGTCGTTACAGAGAACGTCTTCTCCTGGCCGGGCATCGGGCGGCTGACGATCGAGGCGGTGAAGCAGCGCGACACCATTACCGTGACCGGCTGCATCATCATGTCGGTCATCATGATCAGCGTGATTCAGCTGCTCGTAGATATTGCCTACGCCTTCGTGGACCCGCGGCTGAAATCCCAGTACGCATCCTCCTCAAAGCGGAAGAGGAAGATTAAACCGGCGGAGGTGAAGGCCAATGAAACGTAATACAGAAACCGCCTCCGTCGCGAAAAAGTACCGCAAGCGCAGCGCGATGGGAGAAATCCTGCACCGCCTTCGCAAGAACAAAGGGGCCATGGCCGGCGCCGTAATCCTGCTGCTGCTCTTTGCGGTCGCGCTGACGATTGACCTCTGGATCGACAAGGAGCTGGTGATCGGCCAGAACCTGCGCGCGCGGCTGAAAGCGCCCAGCGCGGAGCACTGGTTCGGCACGGATGAAATGGGCCGCGACCTGTTCTGGCGGATCATGTATGGATCGCGTTTTTCCCTCTCCATCGGTTTTGTGGCGGTATTCGTCTCGCTGGTCATCGGCGTACCGCTCGGTGCCATCGCGGGCTACTTCGGTCGGGCGGTGGAAACGGTCATCATGCGGATTACCGACATCTTCTCAGCCGTCCCGGCGATCCTGATGGCGGTGGTCGTAGTCTCCGTACTCGGCAGCAGCACCCTGAATCTGATGATCGCGGTTGGCGTTTCCTCCATTCCGGGCTTTGTCCGGGTCACGCGCGCCGCCGTGCTGACCGTGCGGAACGAGGAATATGTCGAAGCGGCGAAGGCGCTGGGAAAATCCAACCTGTACATCATCTTCCGGCATGTGCTGCCGAACTGTCTTTCCCCGATTATCGTGCAGACGACGCTGCGCGTTGCCAGCGCGATCGTTTCCGCTTCCAGTCTGAGCTTCCTCGGCTTGGGCATCAAGCCGCCGGAACCCGAATGGGGCGCGCTGCTGACGGCGGGCCGCAATTATATCCTGGGATACAGCTACCTGACCCTCTTCCCCGGCCTGGCCATCATGATTACGGTGCTTGCCTTCAACCTGGTCGGCGACGGCCTGCGGGACGCGATGGATCCGAAGCTCAAACGGTAAGGAGGAGGCGGGCTGATGAGTACTGAGAATAAAGGCTTGAATCAAAACGACTATGTGCTGGATATCGACCATCTGACCGTGCATTACGTGCTGGAGGATGAAACGGTTGAGGCGGTCAACGATGTTTCCATCCGGCTGAAGAAGGGGCAGATCCTCGGGCTGGTCGGGGAAACCGGTGCCGGGAAAACCAGCACCGCGCTGGCCGTGCTGAACCTGGTGCCCGATCCGCCGGGCGTCATCAAGGCGGGTTCCATCCGGATCAACGGACGGGATTTGCTGAAGATGAGCCAGCACGAGCTGGAGGAGGTCCGCGGCCGGGATGTGTCGATGATCTTCCAGGATCCGATGACTTCCCTGAATCCTGTGTTCACCGTCGGCGAGCAGATTGCCGAAAGCATCCGTCTCCACGAAAAGTGCGACAAGAATACGGCCATGGAGCGCGCCGGAGAAATGCTGACACTGGTCGGGATTCCCCCCGAGCGCGCCGGAGAATACCCGCATCAGTTCTCGGGCGGCATGAAGCAGCGCGTCGTCATCGCCATTGCCCTGAGCTGCCGTCCAAAGCTGCTGCTGGCCGACGAGCCGACCACCGCGCTGGACGTGACAATCCAGGCGCAGGTGCTGGACATGATGGTGAACCTCAAGCAGAAGATGGATACCTCGATGATCTTCATTACCCACGACCTGGGCATTGTGGCGGAAATCTGCGACGAAGTCGCGGTCATGTACGCGGGGCGCATCATCGAGCGGGGCACCCTGGACGACATCTTCAATCACACGAAGCATCCGTATACGGAAGGCCTGTTCAACTCTCTGCCGGACATTGAGAACCGAACGGCGGAGCTCAGGCCGATTCCGGGCCTGATGCCGGATCCCACGAAGCTGCCGAAGGGCTGCGCGTTTGCCCCGCGCTGCCCGTATGCAAAGCCTGAATGCATCGATACGCCGCAGGAGGAGCAGGCGTTTTCCGAAACCCATTTCGCGATGTGCTCGGCGTACAGGGATCCGTCCTTCCGGATCCGGCGCGGGGAGGTGACCGCATGAGCGAGCCGATTCTGGAGGTTTCAAACCTGAAGAAATATTTCAAAACCAGCCGCGGCATGCTGCACGCGGTGGACGATATTTCCTTTACCCTGGAAAAAGGGAAAACCCTCGGCATCGTCGGGGAATCCGGCTGCGGAAAATCCACCACCGGGCGGTGCATCCTCCGGCTGATCGAGCCCACCTCCGGTCAGGTCCTTTTCGACGGGGAGGATATCCTTCAGCTGAGCGGGCGGAAGCTGCGGGAACGCCGGGCGGATATGCAGATTATCTTCCAGGATCCCTTTTCCTCGCTGAACCCGCGCAAAACCGTGATGCAGACGATCGCGGAGGGCGTGGAGATGCGCGGAAAGTACCGCTCCAGGGCCCGGATCGAAAGCCGCGTGCTGGAGCTGATGGAAACCGTAGGCCTGGCGGAACGGCTGATCAACAGCTATCCCCATGAGCTGGACGGCGGCCGCCGTCAGCGGATCGGCATCGCCCGCGCGCTGGCCGTGGAACCGAAGCTGATCGTTTGCGACGAACCGGTTTCCGCCCTGGATGTGTCCATTCAGGCGCAGATCCTGAACCTGCTCAAGGAACTCCAGCAGAAGCTCGGCCTGACCTATATTTTCATCACCCATGACCTGGCGGTGGTCAACCATATTTCGGATGAGATCATGGTGATGTACCTGGGCCAGGCCGTCGAAAAAGCGCCTTCGGAGGAGCTTTTCCGCAATCCCGTGCATCCTTATACGAAGGCGCTGCTGTCCGCCATTCCGATCCCGAAGGTCGGAGGACCGAAGCGGGAGCGGATCCTGCTGAAGGGCGAGGTCAGTTCCCCGATCGAGCCCGGCGACGTATGCCGCTTCGCGAAACGGTGCGCCCACGCATGCGAGCAGTGCCGCAGCAAAAGCCCGGCCCTGGAGGAGGTTTCCGCGGGGCATTTCGCCGCGTGCCATCTTTTCGGAAAAAAGAATGCCGGGGCGGATCCATGACCGGAGCAGCTTTTCGGAAGGAAATCCGGGAATGGTGCGCCGCCCCCGCGGATGAACAGGAGCGGCTCCTGCAGGAAAGCGCAGCGGTGATTTCCGTTTAGATCCCGAAAAAAGGACGATGATTTTTAACCCGGTCCCGTGAAGCGGCCGGGTCTTTTGCTGCCGCTTTGACAAATGACCCCACGGGATGCTCCCCTTCCCGAAACGGTGGAAAAAACACCTCTGATGTGGTAAACTCAAAAAGGCGTTCGCCCTGCCAATCATCGCACACCGTCCGCCGGAGGAGGCTTGGAACCATGGCCATCACCAAAACCGATTTCATGCGCGGCATGCAGTGCCGCAAAATGCTCTGGCTGGATAAGCATAAGCCCGGCCTTCGGGTCATTCCTCCGGAGGTTCAGGCGCGGCTGGATGCCGGGAATGACTTTGGAGACCGGGCCATGGCCATGTTCGGCCCCTATGAGGAGATGACCGTTTATCTGCCCGGCAGGAAGATCCCGGACAAGAAGGCGATGATTGCCCGGACCCAGGAGCACCTGGCCAAAGGCACGTCCGTCATCTGCGAAGCGGCTTTCAGCAATTACAACAATTACTGCGCGGTCGACATTCTTCGCAGAACGGAAGGGGGCTATGACTTCTATGAGGTCAAGAACGCTCCGGAGGTGCATGAGCAGTTCATCCGGGACGCGGGCTTTCAGTATTACATTATCACCCGCTGCGGGGTGAAGGTGGACCATATTTTCATTGTCATCCACGGCCCGGATGAGGAGAATCCCTTCGTCCCGGTAGAGGTTACGCGGCAGGCCAAAGGGTACTACCGCTGGATCAATGAAAACATCTGGGATCTGAACCGGATGCAAAAAGCCCCGGAGGAAGTGACGGCGGTGCCCGGCGACCAGTGCCGCGAGCCCTATGAGTGCTGGTATTACGGATACTGTCACGGCGCGGAAAAGTCAGAGGAAGATGCATAATTCGACAGAAAACCCGGCTCCGACAGGATAAGCTTTAGCAGACGGGCCCGCCTCATTCCCGTTGCGGTCAGCAACAGAAAGGATCGCGTGAACCATGAAACGAATTCACGATATCAGGCTGAAGGATTTTCACGTGGAAGACAGCTTCTGGAGCTGCCGGCCAGGCATCCTGTCCCTCTGACGGCCGTTCCCTATTTCGCCTGGGGGAACAGAGGGAAAAACCAGATGCGGGTATGGATGCTGGAAGATGATCAGCCTGCCAGGTGAAGCTTTCCCGGACTGGAGGTGTGCGGATATTGAACATCATCGTTACAGGCTTTGAACCCTTTGGGGGAGAAACGCTCAATGCATCATGGGAGGCTGTAAAGGGGCTGTCCGGTGTCCGGAAGATCCTGCTTCCGGTTTCCTTCCGGCGGGCCGCCGCCATGATCCGGGACATCGCCTCATCCCGGCCGGATGCGATTCTCTGTGTGGGTGAGGCCGGCGGCCGAAACAAAATCTCAGTGGAAAGAGTAGCCATGAATCTGATGGATGCCAGAATTCCGGATAATGACGGATACCAGCCGGTGGATGTCAAAATCAGGGAAGGCGGACCGGCCGCTTATTTTTCCGGGCTTCCGACCCGGGCCATGGCGGAAGCCATGGAAAACGCGGAGCTGTCCTATACGGCCGGAACCTACGTCTGCAACGCCGTTTTCTATACCATGATGGATGCCGTAAAAGACACCATCCCCGCCGGTTTTATTCATGTGCCCAGGGCGATGGAAACGCCTGAGGTTACGGAAGCGCTGGCCGCCGCCGTACGAATCATCGCAGCTGGCTGAACCTGATGATTGTGACGATAAACAGCGACGGGCAGGAAAGCTTCCGCCCGTCGCTTATTGTATGAAAAAACTGCTTTCAGTCGACCGGAGAATACCCGGCTGAATGATGGTTGTCCAGCGTTTCCATCTGTGATATGCTGGTCAGGCCAGTGAAGGAAGACATGATAAGAAATCTGAAAAGGCAGGAGGAAACGCATGAAAAACAGGCTGATACAGATTGTGCAGGAAGCAGGGGCATATTTTCGGCGCGATGCGCTGACAGACGTAACCAGCAAGGAAGGCCACGCAAATTATGTGACAAACATCGACTGCAAAGTGCAGGAATATCTGGAGAAAGAACTTCTGCAGCTGCTGCCCGGCTCCGCGTTTATCGGGGAGGAGAAAGAAAACCAGGCCCTGACGGACGCCCCCACATGGATTGTGGATCCGCTGGACGGTACCACCAACATGATCCATGATTACCGCATGTCAGCGGTGTCCGTCGCCTTGTGCCGGAACGGAAAGCCGATAACCGGCGTGATCTGGCAGCCCTTTACGCAGGAACTGTTCTATGCGGAAGAAGGAAAGGGCGCCTCCCTCAACGGCCGTCCGATTCATGTGTCCGATACGCCCTTTGGGGATGCCCTGGTGTCCATCGGGACAGCAGTTTACTATGAGGAGCTGGAAAGCGCAGGCCTGAAGCTGATCGGTGAATTTCTCCACCGATGCGCGGATATCCGCAGAAGCGGTTCGGCCGCGCTGGACCTGGCCTACCTGGCCTGCGGGCGGCATGATATCTTCTTTGAAATGCGGCTGAAGCCCTGGGATTATGCCGCGGGCAGCCTGATCGTCCAGGAAGCGGGCGGGCTGATCCAGATGCCGCTGGTCGGCGGAGCAATGGACTACAGCCTTTCCACGGCCATCCTTTCGGCCAATCCCCGCTGCATGCCGACAGCCCTGGACGTTTTCCGCCAGACGGTCACGAAGGAAATGCCAGGGCTGATCCTCTCCTGAAATATCCGTTTATTCCTCCGGCTCTTCAAGCGCCCATCGTTCTTTGCTGTTGAGCCAGTCCGTAATCCCCGCCTGAGCGGCTTCGCTCTCTTTCTTCTCAATCCATGCGTCAATATCCGACCGAATGGCCAGCATCTCATCCACGATCGTTTCCAGAGAGCGGGGACGGGCCTGATAAAACCATGATGTCATGCGGTCAATGGCTTTCGGGCTTTTCAGTTCCTTCGCCAGCAGATCCGCCAGTTCATCCGGGAACCCAGCCGATGCGACTGCCCCGGCCAGACGGTTTCTTGCGTTCGACCAGATCCTTTGAGCCTCCGTCATGCGTTTTCCTCCCGGAGAGCGATTACCCCCTGCAGGGGGTAAACAGATTATACCCTGAGAACCTGATGCCCGCAAGAAAAAGAAGATGAATCCTCCTGCCCGCCCCCGTCCCCTGAAATCCTGCCCTCGTTTCCGTTATTAAGGGCGCTTGATCAGTTGCCGGAAATTTATTCTTTCTCAGAATCATCCGGATTTATCTGAATGGTGGGGATATCGTCTTCCGCATCTTTTCCATCACCGGATTCTTCATCCTTTTCTGTTCCTTCGGGGCATCCCTCCGGATCGTCAGCAGACAATTCATCCCAGGCCTTGTCCACTTCTTCCTTAATCGTCTTTGCGGCGGTTTTCGCTGTATCGATCACAGTGTCTGCCGCTGCTTTTACAGCTTTTCCAACATCGATCTCATTGCCGTTTTCATTCTCAACATGAATGCTGCAGCCCAGGATCGGCGCAGCGATCGTTCCGATAATGCTTGCTTTAGGCGCGGCAAGAGCGATCGGCAGGACAAGAATACCGGGTACGTTCACGATTTCCTTGCCATCCCTTTCAATCTTTACGCGATAACTGGTCAGTTCTTCAAAAATGCTCTTAGCCATGTTCGTTTCCTCCTTATTCTTCAACTTCATTCTCAGCAGTCTTCCTGTTGTGGAAGTAATAGAAGGCTGCCAGCCCAATCAAAATACCAATTGCAACCCCGCCTCCTGAAAATACACCGTGGGCAAGATATGCCAGTCCGGAGAATATGCCTCCGATCACGGTGGCGATCAGGCTCAGGACACCGCCTGCAGCAGCGATCGCGATCCAGCCGCCAAACATCAAGGCAGGCAGCAGAAAGAGCCCTCCCATCGGGAACAAACCCATCGGGCGATGCCACATGCCCATGGGACGGAAGCCCATAGGACGATGATACATCGGGCCGCCCATGGGGCCAAAGCCTCTGTTCATCGGGCCGCGTCCATTTACATACATCGTTCCAAACCTCCTTCAATCTTTCCGGCCATTTCCTGACCGTAACTGTATGATAATGTCAAAGAAGGTCAAAATACATGATCGAATGAGCAAAATAAATGCGGTTATTTCTCAAAAGCACAAAAAGCGCCTATCCAACAGAAATCAAAAAAGGAATCGGCCAGGATAAAGCGAATAAGAATTTCAGGATTCTTAAGCAATACGGGAAGCTTGTTTTAACTTGCCTGATGATTGATACAGGGGACAGTATTTTCCCGCTGAACAGGAAAATAACCGCACCATAAATATTGTGGGGGGATTATAGGAAGAAAGATGTTTATTCGAAGCCTGTCCATCGATTGGAACGAAATCAGTCCGCACAGCTATCTGCGAGGCATTGACGCAATCCGCAATCTGGAAAATTTGTCTTTCCGGAAACCGATTACCTTTTTCGTCGGGGAAAACGGCAGCGGAAAGTCAACCCTGCTGGAGGCGCTGGCCGTGGCCTATGGGTTTAACCCCGAAGGCGGCACAAGAAACTATCATTTTTCCACGAAGGATACCCACAGCGAACTGTGTGATGCGATCAGGCTGATACGGAATCCGTCGAAAGCCAGATGGGGTTATTTCTTGAGAGCGGAAAGCTTCTATAATGTCGCTACGGCGGAAGAGGAATACGCCGAGAGATCCAGGGAATACCACAGGAAGTCCCATGGGGAAAGCTTCCTGGCGGTCGCGCAGGATAATTTCAACGGAAACGGAATGTACATGCTGGATGAACCGGAGGCCGCCCTCTCTCCGCAAAGGCAGCTGACCCTGATGCTGGAAATCATCCGCTGCGCGAGAAGCAACGCACAGTTTATCATCGTGACCCATTCCCCCATTCTCCTCGGAATGCCGGATTCGGAGATCCTGAGCTTCGATTCAGGAAGAATCCATCCGATCGAATATGAGGAGACGGACAGTTACAGAATTACAGAAATGTTTATTCGGGACAGGAAACGATTTTTAAGCAAATTGTTGGATGAGGAGGCGCAGTTTTAACAAGCCCTGCGCAATAACAGATTCCAGCCGAATCACGGCAAACCCGCGGCCGACCTTTTTATTCGATCCATGTAACCGGGTTGCCCGTTCTCGGCAGTTCCTCCCGGTTCGGTTCGCCGGACAGGCTGAAACCCAGGATCAGGCCCCCTGTGATCGTTTCATCCGGCCGGAGGCCAAGCTCCTCCAGCACATTCCGGACGGCCTCGTGCTCATCCAGCCAGTGCAGCTGGTTGATCCAGCAGGCGCCGAGGTTCAGCGCATTGGCGGCGATCATCATGTTTTCCAGCGCGCAGGCGCTGTCCGCCAGAGCATTTCCGTACCCCTTTCGGTTCGCCGTAACGATCAGAACCGGCGCGCCGTAATCATAAATATAACCGCCTTTTCGAGAAGCTTCGATCGAATGCTTCACAGAGGCATAGGTGGATGGTCCATACTCCATCCGAGCAAACTCGGAGGCCACAGCTTCCCGGAGCTTTCGCAGTATTTCCGGTTTTGTGATAACCAGCATATGCGTCGTCTGGCTGTTCCCGCCGCTCGGAGCCCTGCGGCCCGCTTCGATGACCTGCTCGATCAGTTTTCGATCCGGAAGATCCGGCTTCATCCTCCGGGTGCTTCTGCGCGTATGAATGGCGGCGAAAGCGTCCATCGCTTCCTTTCCGTATTCAAAATCAGCCAGGGCTCGATTGACCGACCGGGTCATCTCCCGGGAGAAATCGGAATTGTATTTTCGCTCGCAGAAAGCCTTCATCCATTCATCGTATGTTTTTACCTGCGTTTTTCCGGCAAACATCTCCCGCAGCTCACTTTCGCTGTGGATATGGTAGGCGTTCTCCTGCACAATAAAACGGGCAGGCACCCGTTCCGGCTTGGCTCTTTCCATCTGCTGCGCCGTCGGATATCCAAAGACGACCATGGCGGCGGGGAAAACATACTTCGGCAGATCCAGGATTTCCCGCTGGGTTTCGATCTGCTCCATGATATCGCCGATGTAACAGGAACCGATGCCAAGAGACTGGGCAGCGGTCACGGCATTCTGGGCCGCGATGTTCGCATCGGAAAACGCGATGAACAGGTCTCCCGCTCCGGGCTTTCGCGGATGGGCGCCGGCCGCCTGATAGGCTTGAAGCCACTTGAGGCAGTCCGCACAGAAAACCAGAACCAGCCCGGCCTGCTCAATGAAGGGCTGATTGTCGCAGGAGATGCTCAGCCGGTGCTTCTTCTCCGGATCCGTAATCCGAAGAATGGTATAGAGCTGCTGATTGCCGGCTGTCGGGGCCTGCATGGCGGCATTCAGGATCAGCTGCACATTCTCCTCGGAGATCTCCTGATCCGTATAGGCCCGGACGGATTTCCGTTCCAGCAGTGACTGAATGATTTCGTTCATATGAACAACCTCCGTATGAAACAGATTTTTTTAATGGAAGCAGGATACCATGAACTGAATGGCCGCGTCAACGAAAGGCTCCTTTCTGTTAATGCCTGACGCCCTGTGGGGTCCCCTGTGGTCCTTACCCGGATCCCGTAAAATGGACCGCAGATTGTATCCCGGCTGACGAATTCATTCGGGATTATTGTTGCCGGTGCGGTCCGAATATGTTATCCTTGAGCAAACGACCCATGCGCTCGCGGTTTTCATAGGCGTTTCACTCCTTTGACAGCTGTAGCATGGTTCTCGCTAAACCGCTCTCATTTCGCAGATGCTCATGACAGAGGAAGTTCAAACTCGAGCAGTAAAAATCCGCGTTTTACTACTTTTTTACTTCTTTTAGCTGCCGCGACTGCCCGCGGCCTCAATCGCCGCGACTGCCCGCCAAGGCCGCCTGCGCGAATGGGTAAGCGCCATGCGGAAAAGAACAAGGGAGGTACGGGATATGGTCAAGGTGTTTCTGGTGGACGATGAGATCGTAATCCGGGAGGGCATCAGGGCATCCTTTCCCTGGGATGATACGGAATATGTGCTCGTCGGGGAGGCGCCTGACGGGGAGATGGCGCTGCCCATGATTCGGGATACGCAGCCGGATATCCTGATTACGGACATCCGCATGCCCTTTATGGATGGAATGTCGCTGTGCCAGGCAGTCCGCAGCCAGATGCCCTGGATCGGGATCATCATTCTCAGTGGGTTTGATGAATTTGAGTACGCCCGCAAGGGCATTCAGCTCGGAGTAAAGGAATACATCCTGAAGCCGGTGACCGCGGAGGAGCTCAGGCAGGCCCTGGACCGGGTTCATGAGAGCCTGCGCAGGGAGCGGCGGGAGCGGATGGCCGGCAGGATCGGATCGGACCAGCGTTTCCTGCAGGAAAAGCTGATCAGCACGCTGTACTCAGAGGATCAGCGGGAGGGGGACGCCCAGACTGTAGCGGAGCAGCTGCGGAACATGGGAATCAACATCGCGGCGCAGCGATACGCGGTCATTGACGCGGCATTTTCACCCATCGAGACCGGGTACGCGGTTCTGACGGAGCTGGCGGACGGCAGCGGAGGCATCGCGCATCTTTCTCCCAGCAGGACCGGCGGGCGCATGCTTGTGCTGGGGGATAATGAGCGGGATGCCGAGGAGCGCGCCTATGCCTTCGGGGCTTCCATGGCGACGGAGCTGGAGCGGGCGGAATGCGGGCAGATCCGGATCAGCATCGGGGAGATTGTGGACCGGCCGGAGGATATTTTCAAAAGCCTGCAAAGCGCCCGGCATATCCGGCACGTGCTGACCGGGCAGACGGAGGACGCGCCGAAGATCGTGGGCGTAAGGGAATTCAGCGAGAGCAGCGGTGAGCGCAGCGCGGCGGTGATGACGGCCCGGGCGAAGCTGTATCTGGCGGATCATTATCAGAATGGAAGCCTGATGCTGCAGGATGTGGCGGTGGCGGTCGGCATGAGCAACAGCCGCTTCTCCACGGTGTTCGCCCAGGAGAGCGGAAAAACCTTTACGGAATATCTGACAGCCCTGCGGCTGGAAAAAGCGAAGGAGCTGCTGCGGGGAACGGACATGAAGAGCAGCCAGATCGCCTTTGAGGTAGGATATAACGACAGTCATTATTTCAGCTATCTGTTCAAAAAAAATACCGGCATGACGCCGGGCGAGTTCCGCGGCGGAAAGGACACGCAAGAGGAAAGCCGGGCTGCCGGCTATGATAAGGGGTGAGTTGTGTTGGCCAAAAGATGGGCGGCGGGGCTGCTGGCCCTGATACTGATGCTGGGGCTTTCCGGCTGCGCGCGAAAGCGGGAGGCGGCGGAGGAACCGAAGCTGCTGCTGGGGTTCAGTCAGCTGGGATCGGAAAGCGCTTTCCGCATCGGGGAAACGAAGAATACGGAGGAAAAAGCGGCGGAATACGGCATCAGCCTGATGATGGAGAACGCCAACCAGAAGCAGGAGAACCAGATTGCCGCGATCCGCAGCTTTATCGCTTACCGCGTGGATGTGATCGCCTTTTCTCCCATTGTGGAGGAGGGCTGGGATAACGTGCTGACGGAGGCGAAAAGCGCGGGAATTCCCGTTGTGCTGGTGGATCGGGCGATTCAGACCTCGGATGAGAGCCTTTATGCCAGCATGATCGGATCCGACTTCTATCAGGAGGGCGTGATGGCCGCGGAGTATCTGATCAGGAAGGCGGATCAGATGAAGAAGGATGAGATCCGGATCGTGGAGATCCGGGGAACGGAAAACTCCACGCCCATGAAGCAGCGGCACGCGGGCTTTCTGGATACCATCGCCGGGGACAGCCGGATGCGTTTACTGGACAGCGTGGACGGGGACTTCCTGCGAAGCCGCGGCGCGGAGTGCATGCGGGAGCTGCTGGCGAAATACGGGGATCAGATCGATGTGGTTTTCAGCCATAATGACGAAATGACCATAGGCGCGCTGCCGGAAATTGAGGCGGCGGGCTTTGAGCCGGGAAAGGATGTTGTGCTGATTTCCATTGACGGCGGGCAGGAGGCCATCAATATTCTGAAGGCGGGAAAAATCAACTGTATTGTGGAATGCACGCCGCTGCTGGGAGATATTCTGATGGAGACGGCGCTGAAACTGAAGGCCGGTGAACGGGTTGAGCGGGTGATTCATCCCACGGAACGCGTTTTCAGCGATGAACAGGATCTCAGCCGGCTGGAGCCCAGAGGATACTGATCATGAAACAGCAGAAAGTTGGGACCCAGAGCATTGTGGGCCGGATCAACCAGATGACGCGGTCCCTGATCGTGATGCTGGGTATTCCGGTGATCGCGTCGATGATTATGACCGTGGTGGTGGCGCAGCAGTACGCCAGGGCGAACGAGCGCATGGCGCTGGTGGCCGGTATGAAACCCGTGATCGAAACGGAGATACCAGAAACGGTCTGGACGGTGGTCAGCGGACGCATGACCATGGCGGACAGCGGGGTGACGGAGCGGATCCGCGAAATCAACCAGACCATGGAGCAGATCACCAATCAGAGCGGTGAGGCGCAGCAGCTGGAGATGATTGTGGCCCGGCGGACCATGGATACCCTGAGCCAGTATGTGGAGCAGGTGAGGGAAAACCTGGAAAACGGTGCCGCGGTGGTAAAAAATGAAGCGGTTCTGTCTGAGATCCGCGACGTGGCCAAGCTGGTGGTCAGCATGCTGAATGATTACATAACGGATGCCATCAGCGCCAATACCCTCATGGTGGAAAGCATTACAAAGGCCGCTTTCTGGGGGGCCGGGATCGAGCTGGGGCTGCTCGCCCTGGCCCTGCTCGCCACGGCACGGTTCCGGAAGAACACGGAGGAGTTTGTCCGCAGGCCCATCGCCAAGCTGGAAAGCGTTACGGCCCAGCTGGCGGAAGGAGACATGAGCGCGCGGCTCCCCCTGACCCAGGTGGAGGAGCTGTGGACCCTGACGGGGCAGGTCAACATCATGGCGGATAATCTGGAAGACATGATGCGTCAGCGGGTCAAGGATGAGCGAAGCCTGAAAAAGGCAGAGCTGCGCACCCTGCAGGCTCAGATCAATCCCCATTTTCTGTATAATACCCTGGACGCCATTGTCTGGAAGGCCGAAGCCGGGGATGAGGAGGGGGTTATCCATCTGACCCGGGCGCTCAGCGACTTCTTCCGGATCAGCCTGTCCAGCGGCGCGGATTGGATTCCGATCAGCCAGGAGAAGAAACACATCGCGGGCTATCTGAGCATCCAGAAAACCCGCTATCACGATATCCTGAATTATGAGATCGCGATTCCGGATGAAATCGGATCCTATTATGTGCTCAAGCTGCTTCTGCAGCCTCTGGTAGAGAACGCCCTGTATCATGGCATCAAGTATAAGCGGGGCGGCGGATGGATTCGGGTTCGGGGAGAAAAGCAGGGAGAGGAACTGGTGTTTTCCGTTTCGGATACCGGCCGCGGCATGGATCCGGAAACCCTGGAGATGGTCCGGGCCCGGATGCGGGAATCCGCCCCGCCCAAGATGACATCGGGGACCGGCGGCTTCGGGCTTGTGAATGTCAATCTGCGGCTGCGGCTGTACTATAACAGGCCGGAGGGGCTTCGGATCGAAAGCGGCGAGGAGGGGACGGTTGTAAGCTTCAGGGTGCCCTGCAGGCTTCCGGAAGCGGACAGCCCGACGAACGCTCAGGAGAACCTGGGATAAAACGGTTCAGGCGGGAGCCGCGCTTTGACGGGCCGGTGACCGACCGCCCGCATACCGGCATACGGAAGATCAAAACAAACCGATATAAAAGAAAAATCCACCTCCGGGGGGTGGATTTTTTAACATTGAAACAAAATTTTACCTGCGGAAAATTTCATTGCCTTTTCTTTTTGGTTTATCTGGGGTATATTCTTCCTAAAGAGACCGGTATCGGTCCAAAATTGAAGGAGGAACCCACTATGAAGAAACTGTTAGCTCTGGTTATGGCACTGGTCATGATTATGGCTGTTGCCGTCGCGTCCGCGGACGTGAAGATCGCCTTCTCCCAGATCGGTCAGGAATCTGACTGGCGTACTGCCAACACCGACAGCGTGAAGGCCGCGATTGAAGGCCATGAAGGCTGGGAATTCATTTATTCCGACGGTCAGCAGAAGCAGGAGAATCAGATCAACGCGCTGAAGGACTTCATCACCCAGGGCGTTGACTACATCCTGTTCACCGGAGTCGTGACCTCCGGCTGGGACGAAGTGCTGGCGGAAGTCAACGAAGCGGAAATCCCGCTGATCCTGCTGGACCGGATTCCGGACTGCGCGGACAAGATTGACTACGTGGCCGCCTTCGGCGGAGACTTCCCGCTGGAAGGCCGCCGTCAGGTGCAGTGGGCCGGCGAATATCTGAAGAGCGTGGGCCGCACTGAGAACATCAAGGTCGCCATCATGGAAGGCACCACCGGCGCCGACGCGCAGGTTGGCCGTACCGAAGGCAATCTGGCCGCTCTGGCTGACTACCCCTTCATGGAAGTTGTTGCTCAGCAGACCGGTAACTTCACCCGCGCCGAAGGTCAGGCCCTGATGGAAACCTGGCTGAAGTCCATCGACCAGATCGATGTGCTGATCGCGCAGAACGACGACATGGCTCTGGGCGCCATCGAGGCCATCAAGGCCGCCGGCAAGGTGCCTGGCAAGGATATCATCATTGTTGTTTGGAGCCGGACTATTGCACACACAAGGAGCCGAAAACCTGTAATTCTGTGT
>CAZMFY010000022.1:0-19801 GCA_964565635.1 uncultured Oscillospiraceae bacterium | reverse complement strand
ATACCGGGCAGGAGGTCATTCCCGTGTTCGTGGTGTACAGCGACAACGGGGATCATCTGAAGGAAGGCGTGCATTATCAGGCGGCGTATGAGAACAACATCCGGTGCGGGCTTGCCCGGGTTGTGATCACGGGGATCGGCGCGTGCGCGGATCCGGACGCGGAGCCCCTGGCGGATTATTTCGCCATCGTTCCAGTCAGGCCGGAAATCCTTTCCCTTTCGGGCCAAAACGGGGAGATCCGCCTTTCCGTTGCGGATCTGTCCGATACGGGCGCGGAGGGTTATGAGGCGCAGTACCGGCTGAAGGGGACCGATGAGTGGACCGCCGCCTCCTTTGAGGCCGGCAGCACCGAGCTGATGATCGGCGGCCTTGCCGCCGGCGAATATGAGGTGCAGGTCCGCGCCTTTGTGGACAATACGGATGCGGACGCAGAAGCGCCGGAGTATATGAGGATGATTGAATACGGCGAATACAGCGGGATCCGGACCGTCATCGTTCCGTGAGGACCGCGGGCATACATCTCCTGACCGGTTCGCCCTCAGGCTGCATGCGCCCCGGGCGCACAGCCTGAACCCCTTTCCCGCCCGGGGAAAGCTTGTGGGAAGGGCGCGGGATGTGCTATAATAGCCGGGCGCGGTAGCCGGGCCCCGGGCCGGATGGAACCGGGGGACGGCAGCCCGGAGAGGAGGGTGCCGGATGGCGGAACGGAAAGGTCTTCCGGGGGCCAGCTGCGTGGTGGTTTTCCGCCCGGAGGAAAAGCCTTCGGGATCGCTGACGGAGATGATCCGGGAGCTGGCGCCCATGGAGGATAACGATCTGCTGGCGGAGGACGGAAGCGGCCGGGTGCTGCTGATCAAGGCGGGGGAGGATCCGGAGGAGATCGCCGAGTTTACCTTGGCGCTGATCGATACCCTGGAGGGAGAAACGGGCCTGCGGGTCCGGGCGGGCATCAGCGATGTGCATCACGCCCCGGAGGAATGGCCCGCCGGCTACCGGGAAGCCCTGGAGGCCCTGGAGACGGGGGACCGCTACCGGCGGAAGACGCCGGTGCAGGTGTACGGGCATCAGCTGTTGGAGCGCATCGTGGAAAAGATCCCGGAGGAAACCCGGGAGGAGCTGCGGGCGCAGGTGTTCGGCGACGCCCCCGAAAGGACGCTGACCCCGGAGACCCTGGAGACGGCGGAGCGCTTCTTCGAGGCGGATCTGAACCTTTCCGTGGCGGCCCGGCAGATGTTTGTACACCGGAATACCCTGACCTACCGGCTGGACCGGATCCAGCGGGAAACCGGGCTGGATCTGAGGAAATTCCGGGACGCGGTGATCTTCCGGATGCTGATGACCGAGCCGGAAAAGAAATGAGGAACGTTGCGATGAATAAAAAACTAAGACTGGCCTTGATCCTGGGGCTGATCATCTGCCTGCTGAGCGGATGCTCCGGGGTTCCCCTGAGCGGGCTGGACGCCCTTTACCGCCGGACCCTGACCTCTTCAGTCCAGGAGAGTCCGGCGGGGGAGAAATCCCAGGCGGGACAGGACACGGTGACCATCTCCCGGGAGCAGTATGAGCGGTACCGGCAGTTCGACGAGCTGCTGGAGCTGATGGATACGGTGAATTACTACTACTACAAGGAGCCGGATACGGAGAAGATGCTCCAGGGCGCCAGCGCCGGGCTGCTGAGCGGCGTGGGGGATCCCTATACCTTCTACTATGATCCGGAATCCTGGGAGAAGATGTGGGAGGAGGACGAAGGGGAGTACGCCGGCGTGGGCATCCTGATCTCCTCCAACTTCGTGACGGGCCTGTGCACCATCGCCCGGGTCTTCAAGGGAAGCCCCGCCGAGGCGGCGGGGGTCCGCCGGGGGGATATTCTCTACCGGGTGGGCGAGGAGCTGTACGTCACCCCCGAGACGGTGGACGAGGCCGTGAGCATCATGCGGGGAACGCCGGGGACCGACGTGGAGGTGACCTTCCTGCGGAACGGGGAGGAGCTGACCCTGACCCTGGGCCGGGCCATCATCAACGTGAACCAGGTGGAGCAGAAAATGCTGCCCGGGGATATCGGGCTGATCGCCCTGTACCAGTTCGCCGGGAAATGCGACGAGGAATTCGAGGCGGCGGTGAAGGACCTGACGGCCCGGGGAGCCAAAGGGCTGATCATCGACCTGCGGGACAATCCCGGCGGATGGGTGGACGCGGCCCAGCACATCGGGGATCTCTTCATGGACAAGGGGGAGATCTGCTATCTGGTTTACCGGGACGGACAGGAGGAGCATTCCTATCCCACGAAGGACGGGAAGCTGGAGATCCCCCTGGTGATCCTGGTGAACGAGTTCAGCGCCAGCGCCTCCGAGATCCTGACCGCAGCCCTGCGGGAGAAGGCGGACGCCACGGTAGTGGGCGTGAACACCTTCGGCAAGGGCATCGTGCAGGCGGTGCTGCCGGTGGGCACCAAGGGCTCCGGCTTCCAGCTGACCATCGCGGAATACTTCACGCCGGAAGGAAACGCGGTGCATGAGAAGGGAATCCTGCCGGATGTGGAGATCCCGCTTCCGGAGGAGGACGCCGGCGGATACGATTTCGCGGATACGGAGCATGATCCCCAGCTGATCCGGGCAGTGGAGGTCATGCAGGAAAAGCTGAAATGATTTTCCGGGGCAGGGAGGCATTCCCTGTCCCTTCTGATTTACGGGGGAGAAAGATGGCGCAGAATCATGTGACGGACATGACCCGGGGTAAAATCTGGGGCCAGCTGATCCGCTTCGCCTTTCCGCTGATGTTGGGAAACCTGTTTCAGCTTTCCTACAACATGGTGGACACCATTGTGATCGGGCGGTTTGCCGGCAGCGCCAGCCTGGCGGCGGTGGGCACCTGCGACCAGATCATGCACCTGCTGATTCTGGGAGTGTCCGGGGTCTGCATCGGGGCCTCCGTGCTGATGGGCAACTTCTTCGGCGCGGGGGACAGGGAAAGGTTGCTGGAGGAGATGAAAACCACGGTCTCCCTGGGGCTGATCTTCGCCCTGGCGGTGATGCTGGCGGGGGTGCCGCTGACGCCGGCCCTCTTCCGGATGATGCACGTGCAGCCGGAGGCCCTGGCGGACGCCAACACCTACCTGCGGATCATCTTCCTGGGGATGCCCTTCACCTGCCTGTACAACATCTATGCCGCCGCCCTGCGCAGCGTGGGGGATTCCCGGACGCCGGTGCGGTATCTGATCATCTCCTGCGTGCTGAACATCGCCCTGGACCTGCTGTTGGTGGCGGGGCTGGGCATGGGGGTGGCGGGCGCCGCCCTGGCCACGGTGATGGCTCAGGCGGCCAGCGCCCTGCTCTGCATCCTTTTTGTGAGCCGGAAGGTGCCCCAGCTGCACTTCTCCCTGCGGCATCTGCGGATCAACGGGGGCCTGGCCCGGAAGACCCTGTCCTACGGCGGGCTGACGGCGCTGCAGCAGTGCAGCCAGCCCATCGGCAACATCATCATCCAGGGCACCATCAACACCCTGGGGGTCTCCGCCGCGGCAGCCTTCAGCGCCGTGCGGAAGGTGGAGGACATCGGGCTGCTGCCGGGGCGCAGCATCTCCACCGCCATGACGGCCTTCACGGCCCAGAACGAGGGCGCCGGGGATCACGGGCGCACGGAGCGGGGATACCGGCGGGGCATGCTGCTGGAGATGATGGCCGGGCTGATCGTGTGCGTCGTGGTGCTGCTGCTGCGGCATCCCCTGATGTCCCTCTTCACGGAGGATACGGACATCATCCTGCTGGGAGTGAGCTATTTCAACGTGATCGGCTACTGCTACTGGCTCCCCAGCCTGACCAACGGGCTGCAGGGCTATTACCGGGGAACCGGCTCCATGCGGACCTCCCTGCTGGCAACCCTGACCCAGATCTCCGTCCGGGTAATTCTGACCCTGATCCTGGCGCCCCGGATGGGGGTGCCCGGCGTGGGCATTGCCTGCGTGGCGGGCTGGTCCGCAATGCTGCTGTGGGGGCTGCCCTGGCAGCGGGTGCTGTACCGGAAGACGAAGGAGAAACGGACGGGAGCGGACGGATCCTCCCGGGAGGACGCGGAATGAGTCCACGGTGGAAGCGGTTCGGATTCATCCAGTGGGCCGGTCACCGCAAAGATCCGGAAAACGATTGGGCGATACGGGAGGCAGTATGTCGGAAAGCCATCGCAAAAAAAGGATTCCATCTTTCTGAATGAACGCTTCATGGCGGCCGTCTGCATTTTTGTGGTTGCCGCCATCGCCGCGTCCATGGTTCTGTGCGCTTCGGAAGAAGAACCCTTCTCCATCTTCGAGCTGCTGGTGAAGCTGGTCACAGCCGTCGGCATGTATATGGCCTTCCGGTATTTCAAATGGGATGTGGCCAAAGGGCTGATGGGCGGCGTGCTGTTCTGCCTGATGTATCAGGAGGCCTATCTTGTTCTGGGCCAGCTTTGGGGCGAGGGGGATTTTGATACCTACCTTGTGGCGGGAATCCAGGGAAGCATCTATCTGGCGGCATCCGGAATGGCGCTTCTCATGACCGTCATCATCTCCGTCAATCACTTCTTCATCAATTTCGCAAGCCATGGCAACCCAAAGGACGTCATTCTCAACCGGATCGCAATCCTCTTCAAATTCGGCATCTATCTTCTTCTCCTGGCCGCCAACAGTCAGCTGGGCCTGCCCCGGGCCCTTCTGCTGAAGAACGCGATGCAGTATGTGACAGATATCGCCCTGCTTCTGCTGCTGGCCACCATCGAGTCCAAGTTTGATTCCTTCAACGCGCTTCGTCAGGAGCTTCTGCAGCTGAAACGGGAAAGGAGAAGCGTCACATGAGTATCCGGGAACGACTGTCCGGGATCTGGCTGATCTCCATGACCCTGCTGGCCCTGTTTGCATATACGGTTTTCTTTGTGGCCCAGATGTGGCTGAATATCCTTCATGCCGCGTATCTTGCGCTGGTCATCCTGCAGACCGCAGCCCTGATCATCTACCTGTGGGGCCCGGAAAAGCTGAAGTACCGGCCGCTGAAGATCCTGTACCGCGTCCTGTACGCCTCTTCCGTCTTTGTGATTCCCGCCTTCGCCTTCATTTTCATGGGCCTTGTATCCCAGTACCATATCCGGATTCCTGACAGCATCGACGCCTCCGGTATGCCGGCGGCGGAAATTCTGCCGGTGGAGAAGACAGCGGTGTACGATACCGGGACCGTTTACATCTTCTTCCCGGAGTATTCGGAGGTGGACCTGGTATGCGAAACGCGCCCGTCCAAATCGGACGGCACCATCACCTGGTGCAGCGGCGCTGCATTTCAGCATACGGTCAGCCTGGGCTTTACCCAGGAAAATGTGGAAGGCGATCATGCCGTGAACGGCACGCTCTATGAAAGCCCGTACAACAAGGACAGCTATGCCGCCTTCGTTTTCGCGGAGGGAAAATTTGCCTTCGCGTTCGACAACCCTGCCGAAGCCGTGCGGAAGGCGGCGGACGCGGGCGGAAGCGGATTCATGCAGTTCGGCCTGATCCGGGACGGGGAAAGCGTAATGACGATTGACCGGCCCCGGGGCACGCTGCTACCGGACCCTGGCGGAGCTGAACGGAAATCTGTGCGTCATCGATTCCGTCCACATGCTGCACTTTGACGAATTCATGGCGGAGCTGCACCGGCTTGGCGTGACGAACGCGCTGTACATGGATATGGGCGCCGGATGGAATTACTCCTGGTACCGGAATGCGGCGGAGAAGGTGGTGACCCTCTTCGGGCTTCCCGTTTCCTGGTCCCACAACTGGGTGGTATTCAGAAAGTGACCGAGGTCAGAAAAAACACATTCCTCAGTCAGAAGGGTCAATTCATGGCTTATCAATCTCTAGAGAGAAATGACGTTTTCCTCCGCGCAGGAGGCTCTGTTCAGAAGAACTGTCTGAGGCAGGCATGAACGAGCTTTTCAGAAAAAGGCATGCAGAATTCTGCAACCGGGCCGACCAGAAAAGCACAGATGACAGTTCCGATCCCGAGCCGCCCTCCGAGTAGATATCCGGCGAGTACAAACACAACATCCGTTACAATCCGGACCACTCCGAACCGGAGCTTTTTCTTTTCACTAATCACCACTGCCACAAGATCGTTCGGTCCAGTACCGGCCTCCGAACGTATCACAACGGACATTCCGGAAGCAAGGATTGCACATCCCAGGACAATTATCGATATTTTTACAGGCAGGGATGCGTCCGGGATTCCCAGTCCGCCCAGCAGCCAGGTGAAGAAATCGATGATCGGTCCACCACAGAACATGCATACGATGGTTCCGGCCTTTACATAGCTGCGGTCTACCATCAGCAGAATCAGGATGATCAGAAAGCACACCGCCATATGCACGGTACCGTGAGTCGGTGCCGTGGAAAAAAGCTGCAAAATGAGTAGCCGGAGTCCCTGGATCAGTACGTTAAAAGGATCGGATCCCAGGTCTGCCAACAGAAAAAGCGTCACGCCCAGATGGGCGACAACCAGTCCGCCGAACAAAATCAGCAGACGGACCAGGGTTATCTTCATCTTTTGGCTCATGTACGTTCTCCTGTACTTTCTGAAATAGACAGACCGGGACTGTCAGAGATCTCTCGGCGATGCCGCCGAGTCACCTGTCGGCCTAAACATAGCATGATTATAGCATCTTCGGCATCCGGGATCAAACTCCGATGCCAAAATGCAGATGCTTCCGTTTCCTCAATAAATCATCCAGAGATATGATTTCGCCGGGCATATTCGGATAGACAGAAAGCGGACGGTTTGGTAATATATCAGTATAGAAGTCTTTGGAACATCCGGAACTGCATTCCCTCGTATCCTGTCTACACTATGCCCGGAAAGATAATTTCTAATCAATTCGACCTGCATTTCTGTTTCCAGGCACAGACTATATACTGGGATTTTTCTAGAATATAGCCTCTCAAAACAATAGGAAAACCCTGATATGATAGATTTGGATGTCTGCTGTGCCTGGATTCCTGACCTGATTCAAAAGCTGTGCTGCTGAGACTGTACATTACAAAAAGCAGCTGTAGAATTCTGAAGTCTACAGCAGAGCTTTTCACTAATAAATCCGTTCTGTACTTTCCGGGAGGTATATATGAAAGATTTGTTTATCGGATTGGATATCGGGGGCACGAAATGCGCCGTTGTCTTGGCAGAAGTGGATCACGGAATTCATATCCTGAATAAAATCCGATTCGATACCTGTGCAGAGAAAGGTTTTGATTACACATGGGAAAAGCTATGCCAAGGTATAGATGAAATGTTCCACTATGCATTTGCTGTAAAGAAACATATCCGAGCCATTGGCGTTAGTTGCGGTGGCCCTCTGAATGCCACCAAAGGGATTGTTCTCTGCCCACCTCATCTGCCGGGTTGGATCAATATCCCCGTGACCCGCTTGCTTGCAGACAAATACCATGTCCCTGTTTTCCTACAAAATGACGCCAATGCCTGTGCCCTGGTTGAATGGCAGCTTGGAGCGGGACGTGGAACAGATTATATGATCTTTCTCACCATGGGAACTGGCATGGGTGGCGGTGTCATTGCAGAAGGAAAGTTAATGCGAGGCTTTTGTGACATGGGTGGTGAAATCGGTCACCTTCGGCTGACTGATGATGGACCTATGGGTTTCGGTAAAGCTGGCTCTGCGGAGGGATATGTCAGCGGAGAAGCAATTGGTAAACTGGCTAAGGAGATGACTCGTCAGCGGATTGCTGAAGGAACTATCCCGGCATGGATCAGAGATGGACATCCTGAAGAAAGTATCGACGCCAAAATTATGGCAGAATATGCTCGTCGGGGTGATCCGGATGCGTTATCTCTGTTTGCATTCGTGGGAAAAATGCTTGGACGGTTGCTTGGTCAGCTGACAGATGCCTTCAATCCCCAACGTATCGTGATAGGAAGTATCTTTGTCCGGTGTGAAGATTTACTGCGTCCTGCCATGGAGGAAGAATTAAAAAAGGAGGCTATTCCCGATTCTCTCCAGGGCCTTCAGATACTTCCTGCCCAAACCGGGGAGGCAATCGGAGATCTGGCTAGTGTAATGACCGCCCTGTATGAGCTCCAAATCGATCCCATGGAAACCGGAGACGAGGTAAATTCCAAAGTGCTTATCCATTATGAACGGCTCTTCCAACGCTATCCCAGCTTGATTCCACTCAGAGAAGAAGTGATGGATGCGTATCTCCGCCTACGAGATTGTTTCTTGAAAGGAGGAAAAGTCCTCGTCTGCGGAAATGGAGGAAGTTGTGCCGATGCACAGCATATCGTAGGCGAGCTGATGAAGGGGTTCCTGCTCAGACGCCCCTTACCTGACAACAGAAGGAAAGAACTTTCTGCCCTCATGGATCCATTGCTTCCGGGAGCTTCAGATCTTCTTCAACAAGGACTACCAGCCCTGGCTCTTACGGATCATCAGGCATTGACCACAGCTGTTCAAAACGACCAGAATCCTTCTCTGGCAATGGCTCAGCAAGCAATTGGTTACGGGCGAAAAGGGGATGTAATTATTGGGATAAGCACCAGTGGCAATGCACAGAATGTATGTCTGGCTGTGGCTGCTGCCAAAGCCATGGGGCTTGGAAGTATTGGCCTTACAGGAAGCATAGGCGGTCAATTGAAAGATCTATGTGACTGTGTTATTACCGCTCCAGCGGAATCGCCAGCGGATGTGCAGGAATTTCATCTGCCCATCTATCATGCACTTTGTGCCATGCTGGAAGCTAAATTTTTCGATGTTTAGGGAGTTGGACCACAATCCGGTTCTATAACATTAGATACTGGTGAAATCAAAAAAGACCTCCTATCTCTTATTGAGATAGAAGGTCTTTCTTCTGTTTTTGTAATATACTGAAATCAAAACCTTAGCTGAGTTATATCATTCTTTTCCAAAGCCTTCGAATTCATCATAACCCATTTCTTTCAAATGTTTCATGTACCATGCATAACTATACGGTGGAGATCCTTTCAGGAAGTGGTTTGTTCCCTGAAGCTCGTTTATACCATTCCATGAAATCGCATAAAAATGCCGCCCATCCTCTTTGGGAAATGCAGCTAACTGTGTGCTTGCATCCGCTTTCAGAACTTTTTTGCCTGCCATCACAATTGCCTTCGTATCCATATCCACGACCTGATAGTTTACTGGTATATCTTGATGAATTTCATTGACACCGTACAGAATCAGAGAACCGCTGTAGTCGTCCGCCATGAGGCATACTGGTTGTTGGCTTCTGCGAATATAGAAATAAGCTAGTTTTTTACAGAAATAATAATCTACAACTGCGTCGGAGATCTGCGGCCAGCAGTCCATGATATTCCACCAGATAATTCCAGTCCGTTTCCCTTTTCTGGATCGGAATGATTCAATAAAGTATTTCGTTGCTTCCGCTTGGGATATCTGGCTCATTCTTGCGTAATCATGAAGATTGTCTGGCTTTTTGTCAAACAAGTAGTTCAGTTGATGGCTCATCAGGGAAATGCGGTAGGTATATGGACTCCCTTCAAGCTCTGGAGAAGCACAGTGATACAGATACATTGGGTTGCTGTCGACAGGCCAAGCCTGTTCCATGCCGATAAATCGGTACAAACTTTCCGGAGAGTTGCAGCCATGATAGCCGATTTCACTGGCAAAGACCGCTGTGGCGTCATGGTAGAATGGACTCTTAAAATAATCCCTGGGGCCCCATAGATGCTGTTCGGGCGTCTCCTGAAACTTGCCCTGAAGATAGGCTTCATGGGACACATAAGGTGAACTCGGGAGATAGGGTCTGGTCATATCTTCATGCCTCAAAACATCTGGGATGATTTTACGGGTCAGGATATTGTCTGTTGGATCTTGCTTCAATTCGAACCAACAGTAATTCTGATCGCATTCATTATCCCCTGCCCAGAGACAGATGCATGCATACTTACGGAGCCGTTTTACAATAGCAGAAGCTTCCTCTTTCAGTTGTGTCTGCATTCTTTCAGTATGTGGATAAATACCGCATGCCATCATGAAATCTTGCCATACTAGGATTCCTTCCTTGTCGCACCGTTGGTAGAATGCATCGCTTTCATAAACTCCTCCGCCCCAAACTCTCAGTGTGTTGCATCCTATATCAACCACAAGATCAAGAATCTTCTGGATCCGGTTATCATCATTAGAATGGAAAGCATCTGCAGGAACCCAGTTACTGCCCATAACAAAGATCCGCTTGCCATTAATGATGAAACAAAAATCTCCTTGCCCATCTTTGTCCAACACATCATCACGGATAAGTTCCACGGTCCTGAGTCCTTGCTCGAACATGATGCTGTCAACTGGTTCACCATTTTTCAAAAGAGTTACTGTGATACTGTAAAGATTAGGATCTCCATATCCTCTTGGCCACCACAGTCTGGGATTACTGATGTCAAATCTGATGCATCTGTGTGGATACCAGAGAGTATCCCCTGTCGTGAAGCAGCTATCCTTACATACACCTTCGACACGGATGGTATAATTTGAAACAGCGTCTCTGCCGATATCGGTATCGAACATCATCATACAATGCGCGGTTCCGTCCATATCTAGCTTATCTATCCAAATAAAGGCATCTGTAATCCGTTTTTCTTTTGCTTGAATCAGGGATACACTGCGCCAAAGTCCGGAAGTAACAATCCTCGGACAAATATCCCAGCTGAACATATGCGCGGCTTTTCGTATGACCAGTGATTCATAATTGTACTTAATTGCAGTAGAAAAACAGTCGATCGGGTATTTTCTTGCTTCCAGAACACAAGGAAGGATATGAACAAAAAGTTCATTTTTCCCCGTTTTGAGCGAAAGAGCAGGAAAAATGTGAGGAATATACATGTTTTCCGCATGACCGATTTTTTCACCGTTTAAATAAACATCCGCAACAGTATCGATGCCCTCAAACAGAATGGTTTCCCGTCCCGTAGGCTGAAGGTCTGTGTTGAATTCAAGAGAATAAAAAACGTGATAAGTTTCATACTCCTGTATTCTGAGATAATGATCCTGATAGTAAGGATCTTCCACTAGACCCTGTTCCACATAATCCAGAACCCAGTCTCCGGGCACATGTGCAGGAATGGCGTTGTCTTCAAATCCTTTGATGGAGGTGATCTCCTTCATCACATCTGTATCATTCAAGAGAAATAGTTTCCAGTCCTGATCCAGTGAAAAAACCTTATTCATTTCTACTTCCTCCATAATGTTCAAGCCGGATAGAAATGAATGCCATCTTGTTGCAACTGCTGCTGCAATACCGATACATTCACGGCCGCTGGATGATCATCTGCATCTAGAGACATTGCTGCTGCAGTGCCTGCGGCCTGTCCTGTCAGAATGCATGTTCCCTGAATGCGTGTGCTGGCGTGCGCTACATGATCAACTGAAATACAGCGGCCACACGCCAGTAGATTCTCGATTTTGCAAGGCAATAGACAGCGGTATGGAATGGAATAGCACGATTTCTTCAGTTCGCCTCCAATAGCCTTTCTTTTCCCTTGTGGATCATGAATATCGATCATGTAGGACCCCTGCGCAATAGTATCGGGGAAAGGTCTACATTCGATTGCGTCGCTTCCGCGAAGAACATACCGGCCAATCAGCCTTCTGGTTTCCCGAATTCCCAGCGTATGGGACGAAGACATCAGCCATGCATGTTCAAAGCCCGGAATGTAACGGATCAAAAAATCTGTTAGATACAGGATCTGCAACTGAGCGGTTTCTTCCGCATAGCTGAGCGCTTTAGCATCTGTAGCGTTAATTCCGATCACCCGGGACATATTGACCAGAACCTGGTTGTCCTGTGCTGATTGATTAATTAGAATCCTGCCCTGAGGCAACGGAACCAGGTCGCCATTTTCCTCAAATCCTGGTGTTCCTGCATACGGGAGATGGAAGAACTCTTCCTGATCAATGCCTAGATCGCGGAAGGTCAACAATTTGTTAGAAAGCTGGCTGCATTTGGAAAAATCAACCCCTGCCATAGTGAACATCATGGACACGGGCTGCATAAGTCCGTTTTCCTGATAGCCTGTATAGCTTCCAGAGGATCCGTTCTCAAAATGAACTCGATTCATTCCGCTGGATACCAGTTCGTCGAATACGCCGGGTTCACTACCAAGCGCATAGCTTTCACCGGAAAAAGCTATTAGGTCACCATCACCGGATGCATCAATCCATACACGGGCAGAGACCGCTTCCAGGCCGGATTTTGTATGGATTATTGCGGAACTAATTTTGGTTTCTTTCTCTATGACCGCACTTACCAAAGAAGCATGAAAAAGGATTCTGACATGATTTTCCCGCAACATCTGGAGCAGAACGAGACGAAGGAATTCTGGTCCATTTCTCAATGAATGATTTGCACCCCCATATTGCCTGTTCATTAGCTCAACACGGGTAACAATCTCTTGGATCAGTCCTCCGAAAGGCGCTCCTGTTCGGGTTGTTCTAGCATCAAGAGGTGAAACATGACCAAGTGTAGCCATGCCGCCAAGCATGCCGTTTTGTTCAATGATCATAACATCTGCTCCATGCCTTGAGGCGGATATGGCTGAGGCACAACCGGCAAGACCCCCGCCAATCACTACTACGTCTGCATTGTATCGAACAGGGACTTCACACTGAAATGGTATTATTTTCATGATTGTTACCTCATAATATATTCCAGAGATACCAGGTTGTATGTGACAAATTATTTATCCCTTAACCGCGCCGATCATGACACCCTTCACAAAATATTTCTGGACAAAAGGTTACACGATCAACATCGGAATAGATGCAATGACAATCATGGCATATTTCAACAGTTCGGCCCTTTTCTCTGCTTCTGCCTGAGCCTCGACGTTTGTATATGCGATGTTGCTAGTATTTACGATCATCACTTCCCGCAGTATATTCTGCAGAGGAAGTTTTGTCCGATCCTGAAGATAAATCATGGAATCAAAGTAGGCATTCCATCTTGCCACACCGTAATACAGTGAAAGAACAGCTAGAACGGCTCCCGAGAGGGGAAGAACAATCTGAATTAGAAAGCGCCATTCTCCGCAGCCGTCGATCTGAGCAGCTTCCCTTAAATCCTCCGGAAGAGAGGAAAAATAGGTTCTCATAACAATCATATTGTATACGTTCATTGCGCTAGACAGGAGAAAAGCCCAAGGTGAATTCATCAGACCCATATTTCGGATCCAGATATAAGTTGGAATCAAGCCTCCACTGAAGTACATTGTAAATACACACATTGCCATTACAAGTTTTCCGAATTTGAAATTCATCCGGGACAGCGGATAGGCGCATAAGATTGTCACTACCATGGGAAGGGCCGTACCGATGATGGTATAAATGATATTGTTCTTATAACTGTTCCAAAAATACTGGTATTCCACAGCAGCCTTGTATCCCTGCAGGGAAAAGTGACTTGGGATCAAGCTCAGCGTAGAAATCTCGCTGCCTCCGCTGAAGGAGGAAGCCACGACAAACAGCAAAGGATACAGGATTACTAGAAAAACTAGCAGCAGAATGAATACATCCACAGAAACAAATACTTTGTCACTAAAGGAAAAATGTATTCTGTTCTTTTTATTTTGCTTGTTCCTCTGCATATTTTCTACCTCTTACCATAATGATGTCTGATTCAGTTTTTTCACGATGCTGTTAACGAGACAGAGAATAACCATATTTATGAAGGATGTGAAGAAATCAATTGCAGCTCCGTAGGAATATTGCGGTTTAGCTGCATAGAGGCTAATATTATATGAATAGAGGCTAACCACCTCGGAAACGTCGTTGTTCAGCGGATTGCTCAGCAACAGAATTTTTTCATATCCGATGCTAAATAGACGTCCGCACTGTAGGACCAACATAATGCAGATCGTCGGCAAAATCCCTGGGATATCGATGTGCCAGATTCGTTTCCAGATACTGGCTCCATCAATGATGCTTGCTTCATGAAGCTCCGAAGATACATTCGACAGGGCCGCGATGTAGATAATCGAATTATAGCCAAGGCTTTGCCAGATACCTGACCAGACGTAGATGCTGTAGAAGTATTCTTTTTTTGCCATATAGTTTACCGGAGTGACGCCGACCAGTGCCAGCAGTTGATTAATCAGACCGGTTCTAGCATTGGTGAATTGGATGACCATGCTGCAGAGAACCACCAGAGAAATGAAATGCGGCAGATAGCTGATGTTTTGAACCAGTTTTGTCATTCGGCGGTACGGCATATGGTTCAACAACAGCGCGAACAATGGAGCAAGCGGAAAGGTCAGCAGGGAATATAGATTGATGATCAGGGTATTTCTGATGATATCTTTAAAACGATAATATGAAAAAAACTTTTCAAAATATTTGAACCCAACCCAGGGACTGTTTTCAATGGATCGTGTGATGCGAAAATCCCGGAAAGCAATCTGAACGCCATAGATCGGGATGTACTTGAAAAGAATCAGAAATGTCAGGGGCAGAATAAGCATGATATACAGAGCCCCAAATTTTCTAATATGTTTGGACACTTTTGCCGAAAACACATGATGCATGTGAGATGTTCCTTTCACAATGATTCTGCTTCCTTTTCGGATAACTGTACTTCCAGGTCAGGGTATCGTTTTACAAATCTTTTGCTGCCGGGAGAATCTCGAGTAAAAAGGCTAAACTTTTTTGTATTTCGTACACTTACAGAATGTATATTAATACAGTGAAGAGAAAACAGGGAGATCAGGCCGCAGAAGCCCGATCTCCCCAGACAAGTTCTTAATTACTTGCCGTAATAACGGGTAGCAACTTCGCAGAAGTGGTCATATCCCATTGCATCAAGCGTGGTCAGGTACTCCTGCCATGTTGCGTCATCATTGATATCTTTGACACCCAGAGTGAATTCGCTTATGGCAGTATCCAGATAACTGATAAACAAAGCATCCAGTTCGCCGAATTCTGTAACAGTGTCCTCGTCATCGCACCAGACGATAAAAGGAATGCCGGTATCCTTCAGATACTTATCATAATGTGCGCCGTCCGCAACACGCAGAGGAGTTTCATCCGTTTCGCTGTTCGCAGCGACATTACAGTACATTTCATCAGTGATCCAGCTGCCAACCCAGTCGGGAAGCCAGATTTCGTAGCGCTCGGAGGCATCCAGCAGAGAAACGACGGCCCTGTCGCCACCTGCAATAGACTTTACGCCGTCTCTCCACTCCCAGCCAGTGCCCTCTTCTCCACCATAGACGAAATATTCGCGCATTTCGGTGCTGTAGATCGAATCAACCCAGCGCATTACTACTTCAGGATTCTTGCAAGAAGTAGTAATCATACCGAAAGCGCTGACCTTCGCAGTTGGAATACCAGCCACAATTGTGGTTCCATCTGCACGCTGTATGGGATCAAGCACCTCATAATCCTTCCACTGGACCGAATTTTCGACATCAGGTTGCATCGTCAGCACGCGATACGGATAAGGAGCTGCACAGGCACCGACGATTACCTTGTCCTTGGTGGAACTAGTCAGGCTGCGGAAAGTAGTTAAAGTCTGAACAAACATGCCTTCGTCGATCAGCCCTTCAGAATATAGGTTATGGATATAACGCAGGCCATCCCGGAACGCATCCGTTTTGACATCCATCGTCGCTTTTCCGCCATCATCCAAATAGAGGTAGTCGTTTGGCAGATAGCAGAAGCCATTCATGATGTAGAATACAGCATTGCCGGTATTTTTGTACTGATAGTGTCCGGTCAACGGAATCTCGTCGCTTGCATCGCCGTTTCCGTTCATATCATTGTCACGGAAATAGCTCAGCATATTTTCAAGACCTTCTGTCGTATTAGGTTTGGGCATGCCGGTTTCTTCCATATACTTGTTCAGCCACTCTTTGTATACATAGATCTTGGCATCCACATTCTGACAGGGAATATAGTTTACCACCGGGAAGCAGTAAATGTTTCCATCCGGAGCAGTGATAGCTTCACGAACACTGGGATCTTCTTCCAATAGCTGTTTCAGATAGACGCTGTACTTATCAATCAGATCATTAAGGGGGATGATCACACCATCATTGTAGTATGTGAGCAACTCAGAACTTTGAGTGATATTCTTCATATAGTAATCCGGGTAATCTCCGCTTCCAATGGAAGTATTGAATAACACGTCCTGTTCAGAGTTGGGTACTTCGATCCAGTTGACATGTACGCCCGTCTTCTCTTCGAAATATTTAGTAGTTCCGTTGTTGGAATAATCAGTCTGTCCTCCAGGGATAGGTGCCCAGACGGTAATTTCAGTCGGCGTATCCACGATCGGGAATTCTCCGTTGGGCGTAATGTCTGCAAAGGCCGTTGCTGACATGAAAACCATCAGGGAAACAAGCAGCAGAGCGATTTTACGCAACATGTACTTTTCCTCCTTTTGTTAATGCTATGATACCATGTATACCTCCACCTGTAAACTTTCAGACAAAGACCGTCGATCAGATTCCATTCTGGTTTTGAATAGATTACATCCAGTTCTTTATGTGGGACAACGCTGCAGCAGACTGGATGTTATTTCGCCTCCTTTCACTCAATTTCACCAGAAGTGGGAACCCTGACTTGCTTGCCTTTTTTACCAGGCTCTGGTATGAAAGCCCCATGGTTTACTTTCCGAGAGTACATTTTTCAATCTTCACGAATAATTCCTGTAACAAAGATCCTATCAGCTATTTCCGGATTTGCTTCCTTGGCGATTTCCAACAATTGGTTTGTCTTTGATCGTGCCAGAAGCTGGACGTGCTGATATTCCCAGTCAAGCCCGAGCTTGTTATATTTGTTGATACAGCTGTTGTTGAACGAACACATTTCCCATCGGACAATACGATTCTCCATTCGGTTCTTGATAAAAAGGGCAATTGCAGCAATGTTCTCCTCGGAAATAGTGGCATCTGGAATCAGAGGAGTTCTGATCCAAATATCAAACTGATAATTGTGTGTCGGGAATAAATTCGCGAGATGCTCAGCGTTTTGCAAAATGAGATCATTTTCCACTCCGGTCATTTTCCGATGCTTCACCGGATCCACAATCTTCAGATCGTATAATACGGTATTTGTATAGCGCAAAACCAAGTCAAGTTTTTCTGTGGGAGCATGACCGCAGGTATCCAATGCAGTATGGATTTTTTCTGCCCACAGATGTTCAAACAGTTCTGCCACAAAATCTGCCTGCAGCAACGCTTCGCCGCCGGATACAGTCACGCCTCCACCGGTCTGATCATAATAGACTCGGTCCTTAAGTGCTTCATGAACCAGCCTGTCAACAGTCCATTCTTCACATACAAAAGACATGGCTTTTGTGGGACAGGCTTTCACGCAGGAACCGCAGACCTGACATAGGTCGCGGTGAATCCTAATGCCCTCAGTTGTGCAATCTAACGCTCCATATTTGCAAGCGCTCCTACAGGTCATACAGCCGATGCAGACTCTTTCGTCCCACCAAACAATCTGTTTTGCAGAAATACCTTCAGGATTGTGACACCACCTGCAGTGAAGAGGACAACCTTTCATGAAGATCGTTGTTCGCATTCCGGGACCATCGTGTGTGGTACCACGATAGATGTCAAATACTTTTCCCATCTTCTCCATGAAGGCCAAACTCCTTACATCTGTCCGTAATTGTTTCTGCCACAGAATTCAATCTGGAAGGGCTTAGCAAGGCAGATAAACCGTGTTGTATACCCTGTCACCTTAATGATGATATTCTGATAGTCCGGATTCTCTGGATGATCAATTGCATCCTTCAGTTTCTCTAGATCGATGATATTAAGATTTACCTGGAACAGTCCTTGCTTAAAGAAAGCAATGATCATATCCTGGATGTATCCGGCCATGTTCTCTTTTCCATCAAAGAATCGGGGCTGCATTTCTACTTGTAAGGTTCCTCCCTGGAACTTCCAGTTGTGGATTTTTGCCATAGAGTTCGCAGTGGCCAGCAGACCTTTTGTATTTCGTCCTGCAGTTGGATTACATCCATGAGCGAGCGGTTCTGTCCTGTATCGTCCGTCCGGTGTCGCAGGCAGAACATCAGTCATGGTATGTCCCTGGAACTGGAAAAGCGAAGCACGGTACTGCTGACCACGATTATTGAAGGTGTGATCCATCACATCAGCAATCATATCAGTAACCCGCACCATCATTGCGTCCACTTCTTCCAAATCATTCCCAAACTTATCCTGGTGCAGGAATCTCTGGCGCATGATTTCATTACCTTCCCAGTTCTCGTCGGTTGCTTTCCTAACCTCTGCCAGAGTATACATTTTCTCCTCAAACACCAGTTTTTTAATGGCATACAGAGAATCCACCACATTCGGTATACCAAGTACATTGGCGGAGGTGAACTGATAATCCACGCCGCGATGACCGGTGATGTCTATACCTCGTTCAATTGGTCCATGAAAGTGTAGTGAGCTTGCCATCTCCGGCCAGATCTTATCCAGAACTTCGTACTGTGCATCCTTGAATTGCCGAAGAGCTTCCGTTGTCTTTTTGAATTCTTCAACAAATGTTTCATAGAAATCCTCAAAGGAAGAAGGCGTCTTTTCTATCCCATGATCAATGGCACGCCACATGGGATCCAGCAGCACTACCGCGTTAACGTCTTGATCACAGTACTCCCTTCCTGGAATACAGAACCACTGACAGCCCCCGACGGCAACAGTCCAGGCATGTTTTTTCGGCACGCCGGATCGCAACTCACAATCTACGAGCAGATCATAATTACAGAATGTCGGCACACTCGATCCATGCCGGGATAGGACGTCGCAGGCATAAGCAAGCAGATCCTGATCCATATCCTTGTGCCAGAGCAGGAACATATTGTTGTAATCATCTACCATGTCATATGCTTCCAGTGTGACGCGGCTCATCAAGTTCGTAGCATCTGATCCATCTTCCAGACGGCCACAGATTGTGAAGTGCTGGCCACGAACCTTGAGGAACATCTCTGCTAGATATTCCCTCGCATCCTGCATGGTTAGTGTTCCATTTTCCAAATCGTGTACCAGAAAATCATTTAGATACAGATCGATCCTTCCATATCCGTTCCCATGTCCGACAATTCTGTCAGTCATAATGGCAAACTGAATCCACTGAACTGCCTGATGGTAAGTAGCCGGCGGATTCTCGGCAATATATCCACAGTCTTCGGCAACAAAGGAATAAAGATCCTTCTGTTCTTGTGTTTCAGCTTCCTCGGCAAACTTTCTGGCAGTATCGGCATATTTTCTGATATAGTCGATAATTGCCTGACAGACAATTTTCAGACCTGAAAGATACTCAGTTTTGACAGGTTGCTCCAACCTCTGATACATGGCAAGGGATTCATCAATATCCTTCAGCAGTCCTCCCCAACCTTTTTTCAGACCAATGGCAAGGTCCAGACAAGTATGGCCATGGCTGGTACCGCCTGCACCAAGACTGCGAACTTTATGTCCCAGTTCATGAATGTGGTCTCCAAAATAATATTTCCGAACTTCGTTCATCTCCCAGTGGAATTCCCCGACGATAGTCTCGAAGGGATGGATCTCTGCTGGTGTATTTTCAAGCAGAAAGGCATAGTCCTTTGCCCAACTCAGAGGAGACGCTTCATACCCGTTAACATGAGATGGAACCTGATCATACTTAGGAAAACCGATACCAATATCCACCCGACAAGCATGATCGCCCAATGAATAATTTGTCTCTTTCGGTGCCGACCATTCGCCGGTCTGTGGCACTACGCCGTTAGCCTTATCCGTCCAATGATAGACAAGTTGCGTTGAATCAGCAGTAT
>CAZMFY010000021.1:0-19853 GCA_964565635.1 uncultured Oscillospiraceae bacterium | reverse complement strand
TCAGGCATTCCTTGCCGTCCTCGGAGAACCAGGCGCCGCCGTTGGACAGGGCCCACACTTCCATCTGCCATGTCCAGTTGTTTACGAACGCGCCGTACTGAACGATCTTTTCCGGATTGAAGCCTTCTTCACCCGGATGCTTTCCTGCTTCGTCAAAGGTAAGCCGCTTGGCCACTTCCACGAACTCATCCCAGGTGTAGGGGGTATCGGCGGACGGGTAGGGCTCGCCCGCTGCGTCAAACATATCCTTGTTGTAATACAGGATCAGGATTTCATTGCTGCTGGAATAGCCAACGGGAGTACCGCCATCCTTGAAGGTGATGCACTCCATGGGCTGCAGTTTTTCACCTGCATACATGTCAGATACGTCTGCCATGACGCCGTTGCGGGCAAAGTACAGCACTGCATTTTCATTCACCATGCCGCAGTCCGGCAGCTGCTCAGCGATGGCGTAATTAACCAGCGTTTCCGTATACTGCTCATTGGGGATCTGCATGGGCTCCACAAACACCTTGTCCTGCATCGCATTGTATGCGTCCAGGGCTACCTGTACACTTTCCGCCTCCGTCTGGTTACCCCAGAAGGAATAGGTGATATGCACCCGTCCGTCGCCTTCCGCCAACGCCAGCACGGGCAGCATCATCGCCAGGCACAGCACAATTGCCAACAGCTTTCTCATGTTTTTTCCTCCTTTTTTACGATCCATAATGATTCGGTTATACGATTAACCGATTTGCTACCCTTACGATATCATTCCCGGGACCGCCTGTCAAGATGAATTTGTATTATTTGGCAAAAAATCGGCCGGTTAATTTCATAACCAGTCGATTTGACGAGGCTCTTTTTTTCTTTTATAATCTTTTTTAATCGATTAAATTTTGAGAAAGCTGGGTAAACAGATGGCAACGATGCGGGATGTAGCGCTTCTGGCAGGGGTTTCCACAGCAACCGTATCCCATGTGGTCAACGGAAGCAAAAAGCTGTCCCCCGAAACAACGGAACGTGTGCTCCAGGCCATCTCCCAAATCAACTACACCCCAAATACCGTAGCCAAATCCCTGCGGCTTGGGCAAACCCATACCATTGGCGTGCTGGTAGAAGATATCCGGGGTCTGCCTGTAGCAGCCATCGTCAGCGGCATCAGTGAAACGCTGGCCAAAAGCGGCTACAAAACCATTTTTCATGATCTGCACCTGCTGGAAAAACTGTATAACCAATATGAGCAGATCGGTACATACCGACAACGAATTAATGATGGCGTGGCCCTGCTGCAGGCCGCCAACGTGGACGGCATTATTTATGTCGCCATGCACGACCGGCATCTGGATTACCTGCTGGATCCCATGGAAACGCCGCTTGTATACGCATATTCTCACGGAACGGAAAATGATACCTTTGTCACCTATTCCAACAAGGATTCAGCCGCGGATATGATTCGCTATTTGCTCAGCAAAGGACATCAGAGAATCGCGGTCATCGCAGGCCATCCTCATTCCTATCCCACAGCCCAGCGGCTGCTGGGCATTCAAATGGCCATGCAGCAGGCAGGGCTGCCTCTGCCCGCCGAATACATCCGCTACGGCGATTGGGAATACGAATCCGGAAAGATCGAGACGGAAGCCATTTTACAGCTTGATCCCCTCCCTACCGCCATATTTGCCATGAACGATCTAATGGCCGCAGGCTGTATGTCCGTCTTGCAGGCACATGGTCTGCGAATCCCGCAGGATATGGCCGTAGCCGGTTTTGATAATCGAGAAATCGCCAGCTACCTTCAGCCCCCTTTGACTACAATTGAGCTTCCTACACCTGAGATCGGGGCAAAAGCCGCCATTCATATCATCAGCATGATCAGCAATCCAAGGCCGCACCCATGGCGTGAAATCATCCGTTGTTCCATCATTGAACGCGCTTCCATATAGTATTCATATTATCCAGCTGGCATCGGGAGGCCCCGCTCCGCCGGGAATCATCAGGTCGCACCGCTATCCTTTCACGCTTCCTGCCGTCAGCCCCTGCACGAAGAATTTCTGACAGAGGATAAAGATCAGCACCACGGGAATCAGCGTCAGCACGGACATGGCAAACACATAGCCCCATTGGGTGAACTGATGCTGGCCAAAGAAGCCGGCAATGGCGATGGGGAGCGTGCGTTTGCTGTTGTCGTTAATGACTGTATTCGCCCAGGGATATTCCTCCCAGGCGGTCAGAAAGTTGAAAATGCTCACGGACGCAATGGCAGGGGAAGCCAAAGGCATGGCAATTTTCACGTACACCGTCCATACGTCCGCGCCGTCGATCCAGGCGGCTTCCATGATCTCAGCGGGAATATTCTCCATGAAGCCCTTGATCATAAACGTGGAGAAGGGGATTACCCAGGCCACATAAAAGGGAATCAGCCCCCACAGCTTATTGACCATGCCCAGGCCGGTGGCAAGCTCGAACTGCGGCACGATCATGGTGGTACCGGGAATAATCATGGTGATGATGATAAAAGCAAACAGCAGCCGGGTCCCTTTCGATTTGAATTTCCCCAGCACAAAGGCCATGGCTGAGCCTGCCGCGGCAGCCAGTACGATGGTTGAAACGGAGACGATCAGCGAATTGAGAAAATTCAGATAAAACTTGCTTTGATGCAGGATATATTCATAGTTTTCCAGCGTCAGTGCTTCCCATCTGGGAAAGAAGCGCGGCGGATATTCATAAAGCGCGCCGTTGGGCCGCAGAGATGTCGAAATCATGTAAATCATGGGCAGCGTAAAGATCACGGTCCCCAGAGCCAGCAGCAGATAGCGGACGACAGCGGAGCGAATCTTTGCGGCGTTTTTGCTTTTCATCCTGCTGTCCTCCTTACGCGTCTTTGGTCCGCATCATGCGGAACTGTACAATGGCCAGCAGCCCTAAGGACAGGGCCATCACAAAGCTGAGCGCCGCGGCATAGCCGAATTTACCGGTGCTGAAGGCCTTGTAATACATCCAGGTCAGCAGCGTATCGGTCTGGTGGGCAGGCCTGCCTCCGGTGATCATCTTGATAGAGGTAAACACGTTGAAACCGCCGATGGTCAGCTCAATCAGAGCAAACAGAATGGTTCCCCGGATGGCGGGCAGCGTCACGTTCACGAACTTTTTCCAGGAGCCGCAGCCGTCGATCTCCGCAGCTTCATACAGATCCTGGGGCACCTGCTGCAAAGCGGCCAGAAAGATCACCATATTCCAGCCGATACCCTTCCAGATCCCCAGGATCATGGCGACAGACAATCCGCTCCAGCGCGTATCCAGCCAGCGGATATTTCCGGAGGTAAGGCCGAGAATTTTCCACAAAAAGTAATTAAGCAGCCCTTCCGTGTTAAAAATATACCGGAAAACCAGGGACGCGATCACCCAGGAGGTAACCACGGGCAGATAATTGATCACCCGGAAGGTGACGCTGAAACGCTTGATGCCGTTCAGCAGAATCGCAATGAACAGGCCCAGCGCCATCTGCCCGGGTACGGTGATCAGGGTATAGACGATGCTGTTGACAAAAACGGTCCAGAAGGTGGAATCCTGAAACACCTCCCGATAATTCATGCTTCCTGCGAAGGGCTGAATGAGCATGGAGGAAAAGCTCATATCACACAGGCTCATCCAGAACAGGCGGATAATCGGATAGACGGTAAACATCCCGAAAATAAGCAGCCCCGGCAGCAAGAGTCCTATGATCTGCGCCCGATTGATTCGAGATTTCGTAATCATGCTTCCACGCTCCCCGAAAGGCCGGGGGCAGGATTGCTCCTGTCCCCGCCGCCTGCCTGTTTTTACTTCAGAAGGTTATCCCAGGATGCCGCAAGTTCATCCATCGCTTCCTGCGCGGTCTTTTCACCCGTAACAACAGCGTTCATGGCAACCTGCAGTTCGTTGTCCATTTCGCTCCAGGCAGCCACCGTAGGACGGGCTTTCGCGGTCTGAATCGCCTCAATGAAAGGAGCGTAATCCGCCTTCTTCACGGTTTCGCTCTCCAACGCAGCCTTGTTCACGGGGATCTGGCCGCATTTGGCCATCTCTGTCTCCGCATATTCGCTGGTCATGAACTGCATGAATTTCCAGGCCGCTTCCTTGTTGGCGCTGTTGAACATGGCAATGTCTTCACCGCCCAGCACGGAAATACTGCCGCCATCACCGGCAGGAATCGGCGCGGTACCGTAAGCCACATCGGGATATGCGCCGGCCAGCTCAGCGGACTTCCAGGGTCCTTCCAGCATCATGGCATAGCGTCCGGTGCCGAAGCCGTCGGTCATGGGGATATCCCCGGCGTTGAAGCCTGTGATGGCGCCAGCCTTCACAAGCTCCGCAAAGGTTTCAATGGCTTTTACGGTGGCCGGGCTGTTGATATAGCCGGTCGCCGCGGTCTGATCCTCATTGGTCAGGCTGCCGCCGAAGCTCCAGATGAAGGGGCAGATATTCCAGCCGGCCAGCGCAGGCTCGTTCCAGCCCCATACCTGCTGCCCGCCGGCGTTTTCACCGGAGAGCTTTTTGATCGCTTCCGCCCAGTCATCCATCGTTGCGGGCACTTCCACCCCCGCCGCTTCCAGCATGGCCGTATTATAAAACACGATCTTGCTGTTCGTATTCAGGGCCAAGGCATAGTAATGCCCTTCGATCACAGCGGTGGACATGGCGCTGTCCAGCAGCTGTCCGCTGACATCGGCAAAATCGGCCATTTCTTCATCCAGGGGGACAAGAATGCCCATTTGCTGGAACTCAGGCAGCCAGGCGATATCACAGCGGGCTACATCGGGCAGGGCCTGGGATTTGGCGCTGACCAGCACCTTGTCATGGAGCTCCGCCCACTCATGGGAAACCGCGTTCACCTTGATGCCGGGGTTCTCCGCCTCGAAGGCCGGGATCAGAACATTCATCAGGGTTTCGTTTTCGGCGGACTGGGCGCTGTAATGATGCCAGAAGTTGATGGTCACCGTCTCTTCCGCCAGAGCCGGGCAGACAGCCGCCATCATCATGCCCGCAAGCATGACCGCCAGGATTCTTGTAAAGGTACGCATGGTTCTTCCTCCTTATGGTCTTTCTATGATCTTTACGGAGCGCGGCGGAATGTGCACAGGTTCCTCCGCCTCCGTCAAGTCCAGTTGTTGGGGCGTTTCGCCGGTATTGAAAACGGCAGCGACGCAATCCTTTTGATCTGTCCGCTGAAATGCGAAAAGGGAGTTGTCCGCAGCCAGCACGCTGAATGTGCCCGTTCGCAGGCATGGATGTTTTTTTCGCAGCGCGATCAAATCCTTCTGCCATGCATGCAGCGCTTCATTGGGCGTATCCCACGCCATGCCGCCCCGGCATCCGGGGTCATTTTCTCCGGTCATGCCCAGTTCATCCCCATAGTAAAGGGCAGGCGCGCCGGGAAACAGCATCTGAAAGGCCATGGCCAGCCGAAGCCGCCAGATTTCACCCCCGGCTTCCGTCAGGAAGCGGGCGGTGTCATGGCTGCCCAGCAGGTTATACATGGACAGATTGATCTCCTCCGGGTAACGCATCAGCATGCCGACCAGACGGTTTTTGAATTGGTCCGCGGTCACGGCGCCGCGGGCAAAGAAATCGATCACAGCGTCCCGAAACAGGTAGTTCATGGCGCTGTCAAAGCCGTCCGGCCCAAGCAAACGGGAAGCATCGCCCCAGGTTTCCGCCAGGATCAGCGCATCCGGATAATCGCGCTTTACAGCCTCCCGCCACATCGTGACCGCGTGACGGTCCAGTTCATCTGCCACATCAAAGCGCCAGCCGTCGATATGGGCGTGCTCCAGCCAGTACAGCAGCACCCTTTGAACATAGTTTCTGACCTCCGCGTTCGCGCCGTTGAGCCGGGGCATGTAGGGATAATCGCCCACGCATTCATAGCAGGCCGGATCGATTCGGATAGGGTACTGCTTGGGATAGAACCAATCCCGATAGGGGCTTTTTTCACCCTTCTCCATCAGGTCCATGAAGGGCGGGAAATGAATGCCCACATGGTTGAACACGCCATCCAGCAGTACGCGGATCCCCTGCCGATGCGCCTTTTCCACCAGCTCCGTCAAATCGGGTTCTGTGCCGAACATGGGATCTATTTTGAAATAATCCGTGGTCGCGTATTTATGGTTAAAGTCTCCCAGAAAAATCGGATTCAGATAAATACATTCAATCCCCAGATCCTTCAGATAAGGCAGGTGCTCAATGATCCCCCGCAGATTTCCTCCAAGAAAGTTCTCCCGGGTCGGCGGGGCATTCCATGCATCGATGAGGCCCCGGACCTTCCCTGATTTCGCAAAGCGCTCCGGGAAAATCTGATAATAGATGCAGCCCCTGCTCCAGGCGGGCACGCGAAGCACGTCCGTCTCATTGATCTGCAGGATTTCAAAGCTGCCCTCGGGCGTTTCCTTCTCATGAAAGCCGCAGGCGTTATACCAGGTGGTCTTTCCCGTTCGGTCCGTCAGCCGGAAACCGTATTTGATATAATGCGCCTCCTCCTGAAAGCACACCTCCGCCCCCCATTGATCCATGCGGCGATTGCAGAGGGAAGCGGTCATGGACACCGCTTGTTTTTTTTCAGGGATGCTCCGCTTCCACCACACCAGTTCGCAGGAAGTCAGATCATCCGCCGCGGCTTCCAGAAAGAAGCGTGCTTTTGATCGTGCAAGCGCTTGCACAAATGGGTAAAAAGAAAGGTGCCGTACGGCGGATGTATTCATTTATTTCGCCTTCCTCTCCGATGACGCTCTGACGATCAAATTGGTGGACAGCATGATTTGCTGGTTGCCTACTTTATTTTCGATACGCCGGAACAGCAGCTGAACGGACTGTTCGCCCAGCATGGCGGTATCAATATCTACGATGGTCAGCGGCGGATCCATGTATTCGGCCAAAGGATAGTTATCGAAGGCCACAATCCCGACCTCCTGGGGTACGGACAGCCGTAATTCCTTGCAGGCTTTCAGCAGACCAAAGGCCGCCAGATTGTCGTTGCAGACAAAAGCATCGGGACGATCTGCGTTTTTCAGTGTCTCCACTGCCAATATATGCGCGTTTTCCGCGGTTCCGTCGGTCGTCAGAATGGTCTCCGGTCCGTTGTTGGCATTCTGGTATCCCCGGATCCGGCGCTTGGTAAAGCCCCGTTTCAGATGCCCTCCCAGGTAGGCAATATGCTGGTATCCCTGCTTCTGCAGATGTCGAACGGCCATTTCCGCCCCCTGCTCATTGTTGTTATCCACCCAGCAGGTTTCGCTGCGCAGCGCATCCGGCGTGCCCAGCACCACGTAGGGAAAATCGCCGATCGTTTCCATCAGGGCCGGCTTCACCGTGGTGGGCGGAAGGATCAGCCCATCTACCTTATGCTCCTTCATCAGGGCTTCGATGGTGCCGCCCCGGCTTTGCGCGCCGTTGGCGATGATTACCTGATATCCCCGGGCCTGGGCCGCCTGTTCAATGGCGAACAGACTGCGGCTGAAAAACACATTGCTGAAGGCCTCGGCGTCCCGGGCGTTAACCACCACGCCAATCGCACCGCTCAGGCCGCTGGCCAGGCTCCGCCCCAGAGAGTTGGGATGATAATCCAGCTCCCGCATCGCCGCAAAAACCCGTTCCTTGGTATCGGGTGTAATCGTGGCTTTTCCGTTGATCACCCGGGAAACGGTGGATGAATTGACGCCCGCCAGTTTCGCTACGTCATGAATGGTCACCGCCATGCTTCATCCACCTCCTTGTTTTATAACATGCAACCGCTTGCACGATTCATTATATGCTCTGTTCTCCGCGTTGTCAATATACGCGAGAAAAAAAACAGCAAACGCGCTTCGTAAGCGCTTCCATTCATTTTCATTGACCTTTCCGCAGGTTCTGACCATAATGAAGCCAGAAAACACAGCTTGGACAAGCTGCGCATGACAAAAAAGGAGGATAAAACCACATGAAGAAGTTTGCTGCAATGTTTCTCGCGCTGGTGCTTTGCTGCACCGCGTTGGCCGCTCTGGCCGAGAGCATCACCCTCAAGGTTTGGGACGGACAGGACGACCAGGAACTGCTCAAGGAGCTGTGCGAATCCTATGCGGCCGCGCATCCTGAGAACAGCTACACCTTCCAGTACGGCGTGGTGGGCACCGCGGACGCCAGCGCAAGATATCTGGAAGATCCGGCCGCTGCCGCGGATGTGTTCGTGTATCCCGACGATCAACTGATCCGTCTGGCTCAGGCAGATGCCCTGTATGAAGTGACCCGCAATCATGATGCCATTGTTGCGGCCAACAGCCAGGGAAGCGTTAACGCTGCCACCTATCAGGGCACCCTGCTGGGCTACCCCATGACGGCTGACAACGGCTTTTTTCTGTTCTATGACAAGTCCGTGCTGACTGAAGAAGATGTAAAGACCCTGGACGGCATCCTGGCCGCGGCCGAAAAAGCCGGCAAGCAGTTCAACTTTGATGTGGCCAACGGCTGGTATCTGGCTTCCTTCTTCCTGGGCAACGGCTGCACCATCACCCTGGATGAGAACGGAAAGCAGGTGTGTGATTTTAACAATGAGAAGGGCGTGGAAGCAGCCAAGGCCGTGGCCGCCCTGTGCGCGCACCCCGCGTTTCTGCCCGGTGACCAGAACATCCTGACCGGCACCATCGGGGACAGTGTATGTGCCGGCGTATGCGGCACCTGGGTGGCGGACGCTGTCAAGGAACGGCTTGGGGACAATTACGCCGCGGCCAAGCTTCCTACCTTCACCGTGAATGGAGAACAGGTGCAGATGGGTTCCTTTGGCGGCTGTAAAATCCTTGGCGTGAATACCCAGAGCGCTTATCCCGTGGAGGCCATGAATCTGGCTGAATTCCTGACCAGCGAGGAAAGCCAGCTGCGCCGCTTCGAGGTGCGTGGCTACGGCCCCTCCAATATCAATGCCGCCAGAAGCGAAGCCATCGCTTCCGATCCGGCTCTGTCCGCCCTGGCGGCCCAGAGCAATTATGCCGTGACCCAGCTGATCATCGGTGACTTCTGGACGCCTGCCACGGCTTTCGGCAACGCGCTGATTGCCGATCCCACGGTAGACGTGCAGCCCCTGCTGGATCAGTGGGTAGCTCAGACCATCGGCCAATAACCATCTCATGGGGAAAAGGCTGCCGGTTTTTGCGGCAGCCTTTTCCCGCATCCTGGAGGCATGCATATGAAGCGATTTTGGGAGGACCTCGTACGGGGCGATCTGTGGGTTAAAGGCTCGTGCCTGCTGATGGGCCTTGGGTGCCTGAAGCGGGGACAGATCGCCAAGGGGCTGCTTTATCTTGCCGCTGAGGTCCTGTATCTCCTGTTCTTCTTTGGCTTCGGCTGGAAATATCTGAGCCATTTCCTGACCCTGGGAGAAAACGCTCAGCTGCGGGTCTGGAACGAGGAGATGCAGATCTATCAGCGGGTGCCGGGCGACAACAGCATGCTGATCCTGCTGTTCAGCGTCTTGACCATCGCGGTAACGACACTGTTCATCGGCCTATGGATCATGAATATCAGGACTGCTTCCCGTCTGTACAGGATGGAAAAAGAGGGAAAGCATATTCCATCTCTCCGGGAAGATGGAGCGTCCCTGCTCAATGAGCGCTTCCATGTAACGCTGCTGGCCGCACCTATGACCACGCTGCTGCTTTTCACGGTGCTGCCCATCATTTTCATGATCCTGATCGCTTTTACCAACTTCGACGCCAATCATCAGCCGCCGGGCAACCTGTTCACCTGGACGGGGATGCAGAACGTCTCGGATATTTTCCTGGGCAACGCAACGAAAACCCACACCTTTACCGGCATCCTGGGCTGGACCATCGTATGGGCTGTCTTCGCTACCTTTACCAACTATGTTTTCGGCATGATCCTGGCCATCATCATTAACAATAAGCTGGTGAAGGCCAAAAAAATGTGGCGCACCTGGTTTATGATCCCGATCGCCATTCCCCAGTTTGTATCACTCCTGCTGGTTTCCCGCGCTTTGGAGCCAACCGGCGCAGTCAACGTGGCGTTGATGGAGCTGGGCTGGATCCAAACGCCGCTGCCCTTCCTGACGGATGTGACCCTTTCCCGCATCGTCGTGATTGTGATCAACATGTGGATCGGCATTCCTTACACCATGATGACCTTTTCCGGAGTGCTGATGAATGTGCCGGAAGAGCTTTACGAGAGCGCCTCCATCGATGGGGCGGGTCCGATACGCCGCTTTCTCAGCATCACACTGCCTTATATGATTTTCATTACGGCTCCCGCCACGATCACCACCTTTGTGGGGAATATCAATAATTTCAACGTGATCTACCTGCTGACGGCAGGCGGCCCGGCCAGCCTGGATTATTACCAGGCAGGCAAAACCGATCTGCTGGTCACCTGGCTGTATAAGCTGACCGTGGATCAGCACGATTACGCCCTGGCTTCCACCATCGGCATCTTTATTTTCATGATCGTATCCATCTGCTCTCTGGCGGTCTATAACCGCACCGGCGCGGTGAAAAAGGAGGACATGTTCCAATGAAACATTCTGTGAACAGGCGGAAACTCCGTGCCTCCATTGGCCTGCATACGCTGCTGGCCGTTCTTTCCATCCTGTGGATGCTGCCGGTCTTCTGGCTGCTGATTTCTTCTTTCCGGAAAGAGCCCGGCGCATATACACCCTATCTTTGGCCGAAAGCGTTTACGCTGGATAACTATACCCGGCTGTTTACTGATACCAGGCTTTTCAACTTCCCTCGGTGGTTCATGAACACCCTGTTCGTGGCCATCTGCTCCTGCCTGATCACCACCATCCTGACGCTGATGGTAGCCTATGTGTATTCCCGGCTGCGCTTCAAAAGCCGAAAAGCCATCATGAATATCAGCCTGATCCTGGGTATGTTTCCCGGCTTTATGAGCATGATCGCCATCTACCACTTTATGAAAGCCATCGGGCTGGATCAGACGCTGCTGGCCCTGATCCTGGTGTATTCCGGCGGCGCGGCGCTGAATTACTACATTGCCAAGGGCTTTTTTGATACCATTCCCAAATCCCTTGACGAGGCCGCCACACTGGACGGAGCCAGCAGGCACACGATCTTCTGGAAGATCATCCTTCCAAACTCGAAACCCATCGTGGTCAATACCGCCATCAACGCCTTTATCGCGCCCTGGGTGGATTTCATTTTCGTGTCGGTCATCATGAAGGATAACTACAACAATTATACGGTGGCGAAGGGCCTCTACACCATGGTGGACAAAGCCAACATCTACCAGTATTACACCGTGTTCTGCGCCGGATCGGTGGTTGTCGCCGTTCCCATTGTGCTTTTATTCATCCGGCTGCAAAAATATTACGTCGCCGGAGTCACTGGCGGCGCAACGAAAGGATGAGCCCCATGCAATACGCCGCGATTCTTCACCGTCCCATGAGCGAATTCGCTTTTCCATTGGATGACCGTCATTTCGTGTTCCGCCTGCGTACGGCGAAAGGCGATCTGGAAAAGGTTGTTTTCTATTATGCCGATCGGGCGGATATGGCATCGGAACTGACTTTTCATCCGGTGGATATGCCGTTGATCCGTGCAGATCTCTTCTTTGATTGGTACGAAGTCACCCTGGAGACACCCTGGCCGCGGATCGCCTATTATTTTCTGTTGGATGACGGGAAAGAACAATGCCGCTTTGCCGGGGACTGCTTTGAGAAAATGGCTGCGCATATCGAGCGCAGCGAGTATTTCCAGTACCCATTTAACCACAAAGCTGACTTGGCTTTCGTTCCCGATTGGGTGCATGAAGCGGTCGTCTATAATATTTTCCCGGACAGCTTTGCGGATGGGAAAAGACGTATCGGAAAACGGGGGAAACGGGAAACCTACAATCATTTTCCATCTGAATCCACCTTTGGCGGCACGCTCCTCGGCATACGGGAAAACCTGGATTATATCAAGGAGACGGGCTTCAACTGCCTGTATCTGAACCCAATCTTTGCGGCGGGAGCCTATCATAAATATGATGTGATAGACTATCTGCACATCGATCCCTGCTTTGGGACGGACGCCGATTTCAAGGCACTAGTCCAGGCTGCCCATGAAAAGGGCATTCGCGTCCTTGTGGATGGGGTATTCAATCACGTCAGCTGGCATCATTTTTCTTTCCAGGACGTGCTGAAAAACGGAAAACAATCTCCGTATTATGATTGGTTCTATGATCTGCCGGACCCGCTGACGCTGCCCGGGGAAGGGGAAGCGCCCGCTTACACCTGCTTTGCTTATGTCGCCAACATGCCCAAAACCAACACAGCCTGCCCATCTCTGCAAAACTATTTCTGTGAGGTAGGCCGGCATTGGATCAGGGAATACGATGTGGACGGCTGGCGCCTGGATGTGGCCAACGAAGTGGACGACGGCTTCCTGCGGGCTTTCCGTCATGCGGTGAAGCAGGAGAAAAAAGATGCCGTAATCATCGGGGAAATTTGGGAAAACGCCAAACACTATATGACCGGAGACATGGTAGACAGCGCCATGAATTATGATTTCCGCAGGTTCTGCACGCAGTATTTTGCTGAAAACATCCTGACCGCTTCTGAATTTGATCTTCGTTTGTCCTCGCTGCTGATGCGATATAAAAAACAGATGCTGCCTGCCCAGCTGAACCTGCTGGACGGACACGACACCTGCCGCTTTCTGACCCTGTGCGAGGGTGATCTGGATAAAATGGAGCTGGCGATCCTGTTCCAAATGACGTTTATCGGGATGCCCTGCGTCTTTTATGGAGATGAAAAAGGCATGATGGGCTTAACAGAGGCAGAATACCGCAAGCCCATGCCATGGGATGCCGCATCGCCATTGGCAGACATTTACAAGCGGCTGATTGAGCTGCGCAAAATGCACCCGGCTTTGATGCGCGGCAGCTTCGAAACGGTGGCGGCTCGGGATATGCTGCTGCATTATGCCCGCATTTATCAGGGCGTCCGTATTGAAATTGCCCTCAATCCCGGTTCTGAACCGATCCCCTGCACAGTATCCGGAGATATTGTCTTGAAAAAAGGCTTTTCTTATGGTTTACTGATGCCATCCGGTTATGTTGTTACAAGGAGCATTCCTCATGGCCAGCACGATTTATGATCTTGCAAAGGCGGCAGGCGTATCCATTGCCACGGTATCCCGGGCGCTGAATGACCACTATGCCATTTCGGAAGAAACCAAAGCGCGCATCCTCTCTTTGGCGGAAGAGATGAACTATCGTCCCAATGCCCGGGCCCGCAGTTTTGCCAGACAAAAAAGCGGCATCGTGCTTTTCATCACGGATCTGCATCGCAATGTCGCCTTTGAAAATCCCCACATGTTTGAAATCATGACGGGGATTTCTCAGTATCTGGATGAAAAGGGCTATGCACTGCTGCTCAAACATGTAGCCACCAGGGACGCCCCCCAGCTCATCAGGGAATTGATGATCCGGGAGCAGGCGGATGGGGTGATTATCCACGCGGCCGTTTTAAGCAAGGCGCTGGCCGGAACGCTGCATCATCTGGATCTGCCGCATCTGGTAATCGGCAAGCCGGACTTTCCCACGTCCATTTGCTGGATGGACGTGAACCATGAGCAGGCGGGGCAGAAGGCAGCCGCCTATTTGCTGGACAAAGGCTATCGCAGGATGGTGTTCCTGATGGGTGATCAGGAAACGGACAAAATCTCCGCCGCCCGGCAGGACGGCATGCTGCACATGTTTTCGGAGGAAGAATTGTCCTTTTCGACCCTGTACGGAGACAGCACGTATGAATCCGGGCTCTCCCTGTGCGAGAAAGCGCTCTCCCTGCCGGACCCTCCCGAGATTCTGCTGTGTACCAACAACTATCTGGCCATGGCCTGCCTGCAGGTATTCCGACAAAAAGGTCTTTCCGTGCCGGGGGATATTGCCATCATGACCTTCGATAATTATCCGTTTTCCATGCTGACTCAGCCCCAGCTGACCGCTGTGGAGGCCGATATGTTTGATATGGGCCAGGAGGCAGCTCGATTTATCCTGCGAAAAATCCGGATGCCGGAACTGCGGACACAGAGCTATTGCACGATTCCCAGAGTGATTGAGCGGGAATCAACATAAACCTGTCAGGTATCACAATCCCGGTACTCATTCGGCGTCAGTTCGGGTTGCTTCCTGAAGCCTCTCGAAAGTGCATGAGAGAAGAGGCAGGGGATTATTCTCCTTCCCTTGATACCACTGCGGTCCGTCTCGCGGAGAAGGCGTCCATCCTTCTCCGTTTTTTTGTGGGATAAAGTTGCTGCGCTTCGCCCCGGTTTCTTACGAAAGGGCTTTCCCGGCCTGTCAAATTCTGATATACTGAGGCAAAGATTCTCTGCAGGGAGGATGATAAAAATGAGTGAAAATCCGAGGGAAAAGCAGGAGCGGGAGTGGAATGACACAATCCCGGATGAAGAAAACGAAATACCGGAGCCCTATGAAGAAACGTACCGGGACGGAAGCGCCAAAAACGAATGCTGGAATCCCGATGAATAAAGCGCTTTAAAGGAGTGTACGGAAAATGATCAAAATCTACGGAATGCCCACGTGCCCTTACTGTGATTATGTCCATGCGCAGATCGCAGGGCGTGAGGATGAATTTGAATACATCAATATCGGAGAGAACATCCGGAACATGAGCGCTTTTACCCGGCTCAGGGACACCAGCCCCGTTTTCGACCATTGCAAGGAAATCGGGGATGTGGGGATCCCCGCGTTCGTATTTGAGGATGGCCGGGTATCCATCGATCCGGCGGACGCCGGCCTCATCGAATACGGCTCTCCGGCTGCCTGTTCCGTGGCGGATCATAAAAGCGGAAGAAAAGGATGCTGAAATGACAGAATGAAAGGGAAGTCAACGCAATGAAAACGAAAAGAATGCTGGCTGGTCTTCTGAGCCTTATCCTGGTGCTGGCCGGTTTGATGACCGCCCAGGCTGATTTCTCTTATCAGGTGGAACGAAGTGAGGAATTCAGTCTGTTTCTGGACGCCTTGCTGGAGGCCTTCGAAGCCCCTTCGGAGGAAAACCGCCTGGCGATCGCGGAACGGCTGAAAGCCATTGAAGCCGGCAGCGCCTCTGATTTCGAAATTGCCGAAGCCATCAATGCTCACTGGCAGCAGGTGTATCTGGATCCGGATTATACGCTGCTCCTGTATCCGGACGGAGACAGCCCCGCCCAGCTGCCCATTCCGGATGCCGCCTCCCATGCCTTCGTCGTGCTGGGCTTTGAGCTGAAGGACGGGGAGATGCAGGACGAGCTGACGGGCCGCTGCGAGGCGGCCGCGGCCGCGGCAAAAGCCTTCCCGGAATCATTTCTGGTCTGCTCCGGCGGCGCTACCGGCGCCAACAATCCGGAACAGCACACGGAAGCGGGGCTGATGAAGGCTTATCTTACAGAAGTCTGCGGCATCTCGGCGGATCGGATTTTAACGGATGATCAGGCGATGACCACCGCGGAAAATGCCATTAACACCTTTGACATCCTGAAGGCGCAGGAGCTTCAGACCATGACCATCGTTACCTCCAAATATCACCAGCGCTGGGGTCAGGTGCTGTATAACGCCCTTTCCGCCATCTACCGGCAGCGGGAAGGCTACGCCCCGAAAATCGTCGGGAATTACTGTTATAACATCGATACGGACTCAAAGGCTTTTCAGAAGGACTATCGGATCGCCCTTCGGCAGCTTTCCGGAATTCTGGACATAAAAACAGCAGGACCGGGTCCATCCGCTCCCGGGGAAGGGACGGAAAGTCATCCATGATCAGGGGAATCGGCATTGATCTCTGTGAAATTTCCCGGATGGAAGAGGCCATCCACCGCCCGCATTTTGTGGAGCGGATCTTTTCAGCGGAGGAACAGGCTTACCTGAACACCAAAGGCAGCGGCGCGCCGCAGACAGCGGCAGGGCTGTACGCTGCCAAGGAGGCATTTCTGAAGGCGCTGGGCACCGGGATCGACCGCCTGTCCCTCCGGGAGATTGAGGTCATTCACAGCGAAAAGGGTGCCCCTGCCTACCGGCTGAACGGGCCATACGCAGACCTGGCCTGTACCGCGCTGCTGAGCATCACCCATGAAGCCGGGGTCGCCGCGGCCGTCTGTGTTCTGCAGTAAATAGCGCGGCCAGACAGAATCGTGGTGGAGCGGGGAAGTGCAAGCGTTCCCCATTCCTTTACGGATCAACCTGAAAAGGAGCTGCTTCGGCAGCTCCTTTTTCCGTCAGATCTGCGGCCTGCGATAAAACCGGCCGAACAGCGAATCGGTACGCTGGGTATTGATAAATGCGGATGGATCCATCATTCGAATCTCGTGAATAATCGCGCGCACTTCATCTCCGGAAACCACGGTATACAGCATGGCCCGGGGCTCATTTTTATACAGTCCCTTCCCCTGAAAAAGGGTAGCGCCGTGATGGGACTTGTCCCGTATGATCTGATACGCTTCATCCGGCTTGCTTGTGATGATCCACAGCGTGCGATGCTCATACCGGTGATACAGGGCATGAACCGACTGGGTTGAGCAGAACTGGAAGATCATGGAATACAGCGCCCGCTCCCAGCCGAACACAGCGCCGGCTACCGTCAGCATCACGATATTGCCGCCCAGGATCAGGTTATAGGCATCCTTGCCCTGCTTTTCCGACAGGTAGATGCTGATGAAGTCCGTGCCGCCGGTACTGGCCTCCCCAATGAGGCACAGGGCTACCGCCGCACCGTTAATCAGCCCGCCGAAAACCGAATTCAGCAGGGGATCCTCCGCCAGCGCCATCGTAGGCAGGATGTCCGCCAGAATACTGGTAATCGCCACGGAGGTCAGGGAAAGCAGCGCAAAACGCTTTCCGATCACCCGGAAGCTGATGCCGGCCGCCAGCAGGTTCAAGGTCAGATTCAGCACCGTATAGGGCGGCGTAAAGCCGAGAAAGCGCTCACACAGGTTCTGAATCAGAATGGAAAGCCCCGTAAACCCGCCGGGAAAGAGCCCTGCAGTCCGGACAAAAAAACAGAGCCCCAGGGCATAAATGACCGAGCCAGCCAGAACCAGGCTGCCCCGGCGAAGATGACTATTCAAACGATATTCCCTCCCATACCCTCCGCGGGATGAACTGGACGTATTCTACCATATTCGATCACCCGGTTCAATCCTATGCTTTAAAGGAGAAAAGCCTTGAAGCAGTGTTTCATGACACATTGGTCAATGAGAAATTGGTGGATCAGTTTGATAGGCTTTTTCCATGGCGCATTGGCCAATGAGATATTAATAGAACAAGCATAATAAATAACGGAAGCTGTGCGCCGCCTCTGCTTACTGCGTCACGGGACAGTACCAGGCAATTCTGGTCTGGCTGTCCAGGGGATAAACCGTCACCGTCTGCCCAAGCACCTCAAAATAGCCGTATTCCTTTCCCCAGGGAGCCTGCCTGAGATGCGCCGCATCCCCGGCGGAAGGCAGCAGCAGGGAAACCGTCACCCCTCCGTCCGGCGGCGTTGTGGCTTTGCGGAAATGCTGTGCCTCGATCCATTCCCTGAACCGATCATAGACAAAAGGATCCTCCCCGCAGTGAATCATCAGCGGATCATCCAGGTGATCCGCCAGCTCCGGCGCATCCTCCGCCGTCAGCCCCAGCTGACGGGGCGTGCCCAGAATCATCCCCACGTGATTCGTCCCGTGCTCAAAGAGCAGATAATCCCCCGGGCGCAGGATTTTCCCCCAGTCCGCCGCGGGAATCCCGGAAAGCGGGAAATACTTCACCCGGGCCGGCAATACCTCGTCCAGGCTCTCCATCGGCACATATCCGGCCTTTTCCTCCGCCCAGCGGAGAAAGCTGGAGCAGTCGAATCCGTTCAGATACAGCTGATTCGATTTATAGTACCGGGATGGCTGGGAGGGATGATACCGCTGGAGGATCTTCTCCTCGCTGTGGCCGCCGAAATAGTAGGGGACCCCTGTTTCCGGCCAGCGGGCCTGAACCAGGGAACCGGTGATTTCCTGATATCGCTTCAGCGCCCAATGATCCGCAGGCAGGGCGGACAGGGCGGCATCCAGCAGGGCAGAATCCGTCAGCAGATCCGTCTCCAGCGCCGGCTCCTCTTCCTCCAGCCGCACCGTCACATAGATTCGGCTGCGGGAAAAATCAAAATCCGCCCCTTCACCGGATGCGCCGTCCTGAAGCTGCATCCGAAAGGAGAATTCTTTTCTGGAAAGCAGATCTTCTGTCCAGGCGGTCACATCCCACAGATTACTTCCTTCCGACGCGGTCCGCACCAGGGAGGCTTCCCGGTTTCCTGCAGGCCACAGCAGATATTCCTCTCCCTCCGCCGGGACCCCTGCGGCCTCCAGGCGCCAGAACGCATACAGAATCCTGCCTTTCCGGTTTTTCAGCAGCTCCGGAAGATTCCAGGTGTTTCCCTCCGGGGAGCGTCCCTCCGCCTCCAGCCACAGCTGCGCCGTGCATTGTTTTCCCCGGGCGGTTCCGATAAAGGCAGCTCCGTCCTCCCGCTGAACGTCCGCGCTTTCCACCGCCGGTCGGATCCGAAAGACCCCGATCTGATCCGCCGCCGCCTCAGCCCACAGAAAAAAACAGCAGAATGCAAGCACGGCCCAGGCTGTGAAAACAATCCTTCTCACAGTCGTTTCCGCAGATTTTCCCTTTTTGACATGCATCGCACCCGCACAACCTTTCGGCATCTCCAAAATTTTCATGCTTTTCTGTTCATCAAAGGAAAAGATCGACCGCCATGGTCACGGTAAGCAGCGCAAGCGTCCCCCGCAACACATACCGGATCAGCCGCGCGCCGCGGGTCAGAGCCAGCTTTTCTCCGATCCAGCCGCCGAGAATCGAGCAGCACATGGCCGGCATGACTTGTCCCATTATAACAAAGCCTCTCTGTTTTGCAATGACTCCCGCAAATCTTTCCCGCATTCTGAATAAATCGTTTCCATAAACAGATGCGCCATTGTTGTCTTTCACTTGTAGAGCGTGCTTGCCTTGATTTCAGTCGTATCAGCAATGGTCTTCACGCTGTTACCCGATATCTTTACCGCATTAAGCAGTGTCGCTTCGCTTTCTGTACAAAGCCTTTTCCCATGCTCTTCCCCAGGTATCCGCGATACCATTTAGCGCGAAAGCAAGTATCGTTCGCTGATTTCGCTGTCATGATCCTATTTGCAAGCCTCATCGTTCACCACAGTCTCTGCAGACAGCTTCCTCACCTTGCAGTCGAACCAGAACCCTACAGTAACGTCATCAATCAGCATAAAAAAACCCTCTTCCTGAAAGTTTCCAATCAAGAAGAGGGGGCAAATGCCTATCGTACCTAAATCGAGATTCTCAAAACGGTTTACGGTACTGAATCAACATTTTCCATACCTGCCTTCATTCTTTCGCTTTTGCAAAAGACTGAAAGTCCTGATACATCAATTACTTCAGCTCAGCGAAGTACTTGATGGTGCGGACCATCTGGCTGGTGTAGCTGTTCTCGTTGTCGTACCAGGACACAACCTGCACCTGATAGGTGTCGTCGTCGATCTTGGTGACCATGGTCTGGTTGGCATCGAACAGGGAGCCGTAGGTCATGCCGATGATGTCGCTGGAGACCAGCTTCTCGGTGGTGTAGCCGAAGGACTCAGAGGCCTGGGCCTTCATGGCGGCGTTGATGGAATCCTTGGTGACGTCCTTGCCCTTCACAACGGCAACCAGGATCGTGGTGGAGCCGGTGGGGACGGGCACGCGCTGCGCGGAGCCGATCAGCTTGCCGTTCAGTTCCGGAATGACCAGGCCGATCGCCTTGGCGGCACCGGTGGAGTTGGGAACGATGTTGGCGGCGCCGGCACGGGCACGCTGCAGATCGCCCTTCCGATGGGGGC
>CAZMFY010000020.1:149-20450 GCA_964565635.1 uncultured Oscillospiraceae bacterium | reverse complement strand
GCCCTTCCACCGCCCGGGCATAGGGCAGAAAGCGGTCTCCCTCCGCCGTCAGCACCACCCCGCGGCTGGTCCGGTGAAAGAGGCGGAACCCCAGCTCCTTCTCCAGCTCCTGTACGGCCCCGGTCAGGGAAGGCTGGGCGACCATCAGCTTTTTCGCCGCTTTTCCCAGAGAGCCCATCTCCGCGATGGTAATTACATATTGCAGCTGCTGCAGCGTCATACGGTTTCCTCCCATCCTCCGCAGACCGGCGGTTCAATCCCCCTGCCGGGGGCTGCCCCGGGCCCGTCCATTTTTTCCGGAGCGCCGTTCCGTAAATCAGCGTTTCCTTTCCTTCACCACGGCTGTGTCCGGCCGGTTCCTTCCGCCGGAGCGCTGTTCAGTCCTCAAAATCAATCCGCTGAATCCGGCTGATTTTCCCCTGTTCCAGCTGCAGCTTCGCCATGGTCACAGCCCCGCCGTACCTGGCCCGGCCGCAGCTGCCGGGATTGAGCCACAGCCGGCCGTCGATCCATTCCTCCCGGTACTGATGGGTATGCCCGTAAATGACGCAGTCCACCCCCTCCAGATTCCGGGGAACGTCATAGGGATCGTGAACCATGCAGAAGGAAACGCCGCCGATCTGAAACCGGAGGAGCCCGGACAGGTCCCCCAGATCGGATTTCCACAGATCGCAGTTGCCCCGGACGGCATAGAGGCGGCCGTAAAGGCTCAGCTCATCCAGATCCGACCTTCTGAGCACATCTCCCGCATGCAGAATATGGGTACAGTCAGCCAGCTGATCCACCACTTCCCGGCGCAGGAGTCCGTGAGAATCGGAAAGAACGGCAATCCGGATCGGGTCATTCATGAGGATGCATCTCCTTCTTCATAGGTTCCGCAGATCATGGGGCGGATCCTCTGTATCATAGCAAAAAAGCGGCTTCCGGAAAAGCCGCTTTTTGCAGTCATCAGTATGCTTTTTGCTTTTTTGCATTCACCGGCGCAGGTCAGGAAACAAACTGGAAAACCGTGAAGGCCGCGTAGAGGCACAGAAGCAGAATTCCCTGCCAGCGCTCCAGCTTTCCCTTGCGCAGCGCCGGCACGCAGAGAATCAGCATAACCGCCAGCATCAGCGGCAGATCCACCAGCAGAGAGGAATTGACCCCCAGCAGCGTCTTCTCCGCCGGAATGGTAAAAGGAGAAATGGTGATCGCGGTTCCGCTCACCAGCACCAGATTGAACAGGTTGGCGCCGATAATATTCCCCAGGGACAGCGCACTGTGGCCTTTGACCAGGGCGGTAATGGCCGTCACCAGCTCGGGCAGGGATGTTCCCAGCGCCACCATGGTCAGCCCGATGACCGAATCCGGCACACCCAGGGCGGCGGCGATCTTCGTGCCGTTATCTACCAGCAGGTTCGCCCCGAAGGCGATGGCGGCCGCGCCGACCACCAGCAGAATCAGCTCCAGGCTCAGCGGCTTTTCCTTTTCCCCGCCTTCTTCCGCGTCCTCCGCGCCCGCTTCCTCCGGATGCTTCTTCATCTGGAGCACCGTGATAACCATATAGGCCGCAAACCCGGCCAGCAGCACCAGCCCGTGCCAGCGCTCAAAGCTCCCGGCCAGGTAGGCGGTCAGCATATAAAAGGCAGCCGCAATAAAGAACGCCGCGGCCGGCAGGCGCAGGGTTTTCGGATTGACGCCGGAGGGCCGGATGGCGATGGTCAGGGCGGCGATCAGGCTGGTATTACAGATAACGGAGCCGATGGCGTTGCCATAGGAAATGCCGCTGTTCTGCGCCAGGGCCGCCTGGGCGGAAACCATAACCTCCGGCAGCGTGGTTCCGATGGAGACCACCGTGGCTCCGATCAGCAGCTCCGGCAGATGAAACCGGTGGGCCAGGCCGGTGGCCCCGTCCACAAACCAGTCTCCGCCCTTGATGAGCAGCACCAGACCCAGACAGAACAGAAGTACGGGAACGAGCATAAAAAAGACCTCCTGCGGCCGCACTGCGGCAGTAATCTGAAATCAACGTCCCTTACCATAGCAGGAGCAGAATAAAAAAGTCAAGAGGGAAGAAGGCCGGATAGCACCATTTAATTTGCGGAAAAAGAAAAATAGCAGTTTCCCCAATAAAAACAGTCCGCTCCGGACTCCGGAGCGAGCCTGTACAGCGTCTGATCAATCCCCTGACTGCGCTTCATCCTTCCATTCATTCAGGTTCCAGGCCCACAGGGTTTCCTTCTCTTCCCCCAGATGATAGCGCACGGCGGTCAGCGTGTCCCAGCCGGGGACCCCGTTCTCTTCCCGGAAGGTCAGCAGGGTACCGATTCCCTGGTTCAGATATCCGGCGTTCATGTAGGCAAAAGCAATCTCCACGGCGGCGGACGTGTCATCCGTCTCTTCAGCCGCCTGCCGGTTACCGGATTTTTTCCGGGAGCCCGCGCTCCTCACCGCCGTCTGCACCGTCAGTTCGCTTCCGGGCATCACCAGATAGGCCCTTTGTTCCATCCCGGTTTTATCCCTTTCTTCCACCGTATGATTATGCCCCCACATCACCAGGATATCATGGTCCTCCGTCGCCTGATTCAGGGCCTTCGTCCAGATCTCCGCGCCCAGATTGTCTCCCCGGTGCGCGTGAAGCGGAACATGCGTCATCACCAGAATCGGAAGATGATCCTCCAGGGTTTCCGCCCAGGAAAGGAAGCTGGCCGCCGCACTTTCCGCAGAAGCCCCCCGCGGATCCGCCGCGTCCTTCCCCCTATATTCTGCCGCCTGCGCATCGGTAGCATAAATCATCTGTCCGTAGCTGATTCCGTACAGATAATATCCGTTCATCTCCACCGGACCGGTCAGGAAGGAATCCGTATACGCGCCAGACTCATTCAGATCGTGGGAGCCGTAGGTATACCAGGATTTCGTGTCCGTCCCCAGCGCGGCCAGGATTTCTTCCTTCATCTCGGTCACGGAAAAGACAGGGGTTTTCAGGGAATTTCCCTCCGGATCCGTTCCGTCCTGCCCCACGTAATCCCCGCCCAGGAAAACCGCTTCGGGCTGCACCGCCTCCGGATCCGAAGCCACCAGGGACAGAACCTCATCCAGGGAATCCTCCCAGACAGGACTTCCCTCCCTATTCAGTACAGGAATGACCACCGTGCTTTTTCCGCCGGACGATCTTCCTGCCGTCTTCTTCCCTCCGGCTTGATTTCCGCCCCGGGAAGCAGTCTCTCCGGCCCGGGAACCGCCGTTCTTCCCCGGCCGGGAAGCGGTCTGCGTTTCCGCCGGGATCGTCTGCATTTCCGCGTGCCGGTCCGTGCCCACAAACAGGGAAACCGCCGCCCCGACAGAAGCGCTTTCCGCCGCGTTTGAAATCGCTTCCTGTCCCGTCAGCGTGCCGGTTCCCGTTTCTGTTTCCGCACATGCCGGTCCCTGCAGAGCCAGCAGCATCCCCGCCGCAACCCCGACGATCCATCTTCTTCCCCACGCCATATTGCTCGTATCTCCTGCCTCTCTTCGCCTGCCCAAAAGGGTCCCCGGGTGCTTCCGGCTCCATCCGGCCAGCATGCGGAACGGTACAGGCGGATGAATCGAATGATTACAGCTCCGACACGACCGTCTCCGCAGTGCCCACGGCAATCTCCAGATTCCCGTTCAGACACCGCAGGTCGTCGATCAGGGCCTTCGCCCGGGCTTCCGGCTTCATGGTCACCTCATAGGTCAGGCGAAACAGACTCCCCATGTTCACGGTCTTCGCCTGCTTCAGGGTCCATGCGCTGCAGTAGTGATTCAGCGGCTCCTCCAGGGCGCCTTCATAATCCAGATCCTCCGGCACGATAATCCGAAGCGTCTTTTTCAGGCCGTTCCGCTCCGGATCCAGCCGTCCCAGTCCCAGGAACAGCAGGCAGAGCAGCAGGCAGAACAGCACCGCGTAGGCCAGATAGCCCATGCCGGCAATCAGTCCGCATACCATGGCCAGGAAGATCAGGACGATTTCCCGCGCCGTTCCGGCCGCGGAGCGGAAGCGTACCAGGCTGAAAGCGCCGGCTGTGGCCACCCCCGCGCCTACATTCCCGTTGACCATCATTATCGTAACGCAGGAGAGCACCGGCAGCGCCGCCAGGGATGCCAGGAAGCTGAAGGAAGACCCTTTCTTTCGTCCCGCCGTCCAGGCAATCGCCCCGCCGATCAGCAGCGCCGCCCCCACGCAGAGCAGAAAGCTTTCCGCCGAAATCACCTTCGTCCCTGCCGAATCAAAAAGTCCGCTGAAAATGTTTGTCATCTTGTTTTCCTCCCTGCCGTTCTTTCCCTGCATCGGGCGGATCCGGCTCTCCGCGTTTCATCTCCTGGACAAGCGCTGCGGGCCCGTGCCTCCGCGCCAGAGCGGGAAGCCCGCCCCGTCCCCGGGGCGGATCCCGCGGTGCTTTCCCACGGCGGTTATCCTACGGCACGAAGCTGAAACGAACCTTGAATCACGCAAATCGAATTCTGCCCTTCCTTTTCAGGTTCCTCATCCTGCGGCGGAAGATCAAAAGGAACCTTCAGCCAAAGGCAGCTCCGTTTTTTTCTTCAAGGTTCATTTCAGGTTCCTCTGATAGGATCAGGCCACCGAGGAGGTGATCCCGTGGACGCACAAATGACGTTCAAGCGGTATGAGTTAAAGTATCTGTTAACCCGTCAGCAGGCGGGCGCTCTGCGAGAAGCCATGACAGGGCATCTGAAGCTGGATCAGTTTGGCCATTCCGTCATCCGGAATCTGTACTTTGATACGGATGATTACCGGCTTGTTCGCAGATCCATCGAAAAGCCTCTTTATAAGGAAAAGCTGCGGGTCCGTTCCTATCAGAAGGCTTCGGCCGAAAGTCCGGTTTTTGTGGAGCTGAAGAAGAAGTTCGACGGCGTGGTCTACAAGCGCCGGCTGGTGCTTCCTCACCGGGAAGCCATGAACGCGCTGGAAAACGGGAAACCTCTTCCGGCGGGAGGGCAGATTGCAAGGGAAATCGGGGCGTTTCGTTCCTTTTACGGCCCGTCCCTGCTTCCCGCCATGGCCCTGAGCTATGAGCGGGAAGCCTTCTGTCCGGTGGACGGCGTGGATTTTCGGCTGACGCTGGATGAAAATATCCTCTGGCGGACAGACAGCCTGGATCTGTCCGCTTCCTGCTGGGGGACCCCGGTCATCGCGCCGGATCTGATCCTGATGGAGTTAAAAACCCCGGGGGGAATTCCCTTATGGATGGTCCATTTCCTTTCAGCGCATCGGATCCGGCAGATCTCCATTTCCAAATACGGGGAAGCCTACACCCAGCTGATCACCGGGGCGAGGGGTGTTCCCAGCAGACGCACCGCCTGAACCCGTCCTTTCGGAAAAACGAAGTCCAACGCAAAAGCGTCCGGCCTGTGCCGGGCGCTTTTGCGCATGCGGGGCGTCTGAATCCGGGCGCCTCTTTCCCGGCCGCGCAGTCATGGGAATGCAGTGTTTCCAGAAAATTCATATTTTTCGCTTGTATTTCAGGAGCGAAGAAGCTATATTGAACGTATTCCGATTGCAAGAAAGCATAAGCATTTGCAAGGGAGGCGGTCCACATGCCAGGACCCGGCGGCCCGGGAGGAAGAAGCCATTATCTGACGGAGGAGGAAAAACAGAACACTCCGAAAATCACGGGAGCCCTGCTGAAGCGGGTTTTTTCCTACCTGCAGCCTTACTGGAAACAGCTGGTGCTGGTGCTCTGCTGCATCGCGGTTTCCTCCGTGTGCAGCCTGTTTCCTTCCATCCTGACGGGCAATATCATCGACGTGCTGACGGGAAAGGATCTGGGCGGCCTTTTCGGCGCAGGCATCTCCGCCCTGATCCGGCTGATTCTGATTTCCCTGGCCCTGAATCTCACCGCCAACCTGATCGGCGTGGGAGAAGCGTATCTGAACAACTGGATCGCCCAGCATATCTCCTACGACATGCGGAATCAGATGTACCGGCATCTGCAGAAGATGTCCCAGCGCTTTTTTACCACCGCCAATCAGGGGGATATCATCACCCGGATGACCAGCGATATCTCCGGCGTGGAATCTGTCATCACGGGCACCTTTACAAGCATCCTCTCCAATATCATTACCCTGGCGGTGGCGGTCATCGCCATGTTTCAGAAGAACTGGATTCTGGCGCTGGTGGGCATTGCGGTGGTTCCCCTTTTTACGCTGCCCACCCGCATGGCCGGCAAACGGCGCTGGAAGCTGGCCGGGGAGGCTCAGGCCTGCCAGGATGAAATCAACGGTATCCTGAACGAAACCCTGTCCGTCAGCGGTCAGCTGCTGGTAAAGCTCTTCGGCCGGGAGCAGTCGGAATATGCCCGGTATGAGGAAGCCAACGGCCGGATGATCCGGCTCAACATCCGGGAAAGAATGGCCGGCCGTTGGTTCTTTATGCTGCTCAGCACCCTGACTGCCATCGGCCCCATGCTGCTGTACCTGGTGGGCGGCATACTGATGATGCGGTATGACAGCGCTCTCACCGTGGGCGACATTACGGTGCTGGTGGCGCTGCTGGGCCGGATGTACGGGCCGGTGAACAGCCTTCTGAACATCCAGGTGGACTGGATTCGCGCCATGGCCATGTTTACCCGCATCTTTGAATATTACGACATGAAGCCGGAGATCGATGACCGGCCGGACGCCAGGGAGCTGAAAAACGCGAAGGGCGAAATCGCCTTCCGTCACGTGAATTTCAGCTATGACGGGGAGCGGCAGATTCTGAAGGACATCAGCTTCACCCTCCGCAGCGGGGACTGCATCGCCATCGTCGGGCCCAGCGGCAGCGGCAAGAGCACCATCGTCAACCTGATTCCCCGGCTGTGGGATGTCACCGATGGCAGCGTCACCTTCGACGGCACCGACGTGCGGGATCTGACCCTGCACTCCCTGCGGGAGGAAATCGGCGTCGTCACCCAGGAAACCTACCTGTTCAACGGAACCATCCGGGACAACCTGCTGTATGCCAAGCCGGAGGCTACGGAGGAGGAAATGATCCGGGCCTGTCAGCAGGCAAACATCTATGATTTCATCGAAAAACAGCCGGAAGGGCTGGATACCCTGGTGGGGAACCGGGGCCTTAAGCTTTCCGGCGGGGAGAAGCAGCGGATCTCCATCGCCCGGGCGCTGCTGAAGGACCCGGCGCTGCTGATCTTTGACGAGGCCACCTCCGCCCTGGACTCCATCTCCGAAGCCGCCATCCAGGCCGCCATTAATCCCCTGATCGAGGAGCGGACCTCCATCCTGATCGCCCATCGGCTCTCCACCATTCTGGCGGCGGATGAGATCCTGGTCATCCGGGACGGAGAGATCGTGGAGCGGGGCACCCATAAGGATCTGGTCCATGCCGGAGGCACCTATCAGGCGCTGTACGAGACCCAGTTCAGCAAAGCGCTGGAGGAATAAACACCAAATCAGCGCCGGAAGGGAAAAGGGTTCAGGCCCGGCCTGAATGATTTCTCTTCCCGGCGCGCGAAATGCAGGAGGAAAAAAATATGCAGAAGAACGAAAACCGGAAATTCAACTGGAAGGCCTGGGCGGCGGTTGCCGCGGTCCTGATCTTTGTACTGGGCGGCACCCTGCTGACCCGGGACGACCTGCCGGCCCGGCGCACCGGCAAAAGCAGCGAATCCACGGCTTCCGACGCCGGCGCGTATAAGACCTACGCGGCGTCGGGGATCGCGGGCGGCGCCGCCAACAGTTATGACAGCGTTGCGTACGATGCCGATATGGCCGTGGATGAGGAAATGGCCTTCCCGACGGAGATGAATGAAGCCGCCTCCTCCGGCCGGAGGGCGGACGAAAGCGCGGCCCGGGAGGAAAAGATCATCCGCTCCGCCAGTTTCACCTTGAAAACCGTCGCCTACGACGCGGATCTGGAAAGCCTGCAGCAGCTGACCGCCTCGGTCGGCGGCCGGGTGGAATATCTGTCCTCCTCCGGCGACCAAAAGAGCGGGCAGCTTCGCCGCGCCTCCCTGACGCTTCGGATCCCTTCCTCCCGGCTGGATGAATTCCTGGCCGGCGCGGAACAGATCGGGGATGTGACCGCCATGACCCAGGAAATGGAGGACGTCTCCGGTTCCTATTACGACATCCAGAGCCGGCTGGAAACCCAGCAGGAGAAAATGAAGCGGCTCCAGAACCTGATGGCCTCCGCCCAGGACGTTTCCGATCTGATCGAAATTGAGTCCGCCATCGCGGACACTCAGTATTACATCGACCTGTACTCCGGAAACCTGAAAAACTATGACAGCAGGGTAGCCTACAGCTCCGTATCGGTCAGCATCCAGGAGACCCGGGTCACGGAAATCACCACCGTCACCCTGGGGCAGCGGATTCTCACCGGCCTGCAGGATTCCCTGGAAGGGCTCGGAGAGTTTCTGGAGGATATGCTGGTCTTCCTGGTTGCTGCGCTGCCCTGGCTGGCGATCCTGGGCATCGTCATCCTGATTGTCCGTCTGATCGTTAAAAGAAGAAAGCGCTGAGCGAATTTGCACGGGGATGTGCCGCCTGTGCTCCGGCGGAAAAGGGGCGGATCGTCGCGAAAGCAGCGCAGTCCTTTTTTCCCCCTGAAAAGCAGGCATCGCAAAAGGGCCTCTGAACGCATCCGCGGTTCAGAGGCCCTTCTGTTTTATGAAGCTCGTACATCCCTTGAAGTTTTATTCCTGTTCCCGACGGTTCATCAGCTCCAGCGTCATCTCCCGCAGGAAGAGGGAGGCGGGATACATAGCTTCCGGGTCCGCGGTGAACTTCGGATGGTGGGCGGCGTATGCTCCGCCGGTGCCTACCCGTACAAAGAGTCCGGGGCGCTGCCGGGGAATATGCAGGTATTCCGCGAAATCCTCGCCCTGCATGGTGTCCTCCTGCCTCTCCACCCGGAAGCCGAGCCTTTCCGCCACCCGCCGGGCCGTTTGGCAGAGCCCGGCGTCGTTGTACAGGGCCGGCGGCCCCTCCAGCCACCAGAGCTCGCAGCCGCAGCCATGGGCGGCGCAGATCCCCCGGCAGATCTGTTCAAACTGGGCCCGAACCCTGCGCCGCACTTTTTCGTCAAAGGAGCGCACGGTTCCCTCCATCACGCCGGTCTCCGGAATCACGTTCCAGGTGGTGCCGGCGGCCAGCCGGGTTACAGAAAGCAGCGCCGTATCAAAGGGATCGGTCCGGCGGCTGACGATGGTCTGCAGGGCCAGCGTAATCTCCGCCATCACGGGGATGGGATCCAGTCCCTCATGGGGCGCGGCGCCATGGGCGCCCTTGCCCGTCACGGTTACCTTAAACTGGTCCACCGCGGCCATCACCGGCCCCTCCTTGATCCCCAGCGTACCCTTTTGCAGGGGAGAAAAGGTGTGAAGCGCCAGGAAGGCCTCCGCGTCATCGGTCAGACCGGTGGAGGCAATCTGCTTCCCCCCGCCGGAAACTTCCTCCGCCGGCTGGAAGACGATCACCGCCCTGCCGGGAAGCTCCTTTTCCATCTCCTTCAGCAGGACGGCGGCTCCCAGCATGGTGGCGGTATGAAAATCATGGCCGCAGGCATGCATCTTTCCGGGGATTTCGCTCTTATACGGAAGATCCGTCTGCTCCTCGATGGGCAGCGCGTCCATGTCCGCCCGCAGACCGATCACCGGCCCCTCGCCGAATCCGATTTCGGCAATGGCCCCGGTGGGCAGCGGACAGGGACGCTGCCGGATCCCGTATTCCTCCAGCACGCCCTTTACCAGCCGCGTGGTCTCAAATTCTTCCTCTCCCACCTCGGGATGCCGGTGGATCCGGCGAAACCAGTCCTGCTGCCGTTCGTATAGCCCTTCCATGCTCCTGTGCTCCTTTTCCCCTCCGGGCCTGCGGATCCAGGCCTTTCCTGGCCGGTTCCCGGGATTCTCTGCGGGAAGCAGGCCCGTAATCCCGTCGGATTACAGTCTGCCCACGGTGCGGCGGCCCTGAAGTTCACGGGCCGGTCCTGCCGATCTGCCGGTAAGAGGTCCGCCTGGGGCGTCCCCTTTCTGTAACGCAAAATTATAGAAAAAGGCCGGCGCCTGTGTCAATGCGGCAGGCTGTATTTTCACTGTACCGCCGTCTTCGTTTTCTTCTTGCCTTTTCCGGGCGGATTCGTTATATTATTGGCAGTTCGAAAAGCAGCTTCAACAGACAGGAAGAACTTCGGCCAAATTCTCCGATTCGGCCGGACGACAGATGAGGTGAAACAGGCATGAGCAGCACCTGGTCCCGGAGCATGGCCTATATTCAGGAGGAAATCAGCAAGGTAAAAGGGGTTTCTCTGCCGGCCCGGTCCTCCGTGCTGGAGAGAGCGGTCAGGAGAAAGCTGCCCGTCAAAAAGCTCCATCCCAATCCCTATGACGAATTCTGCGATCCGAAGATCGGCCCCAATGAAGGAATCGTCCGTCAATACGTGGACACCTTCCGCCGCCTCATGGTCAACGGCGGCATCTCCTACGATGCCCAGAAGGCTTCTTTCATTACCCTGGAGCCCGTCTGCGTTCAGAAGATCAGGCCGGAAGGATATATGATTCTGAACGGGCACCACCGCTGGCTGGCGGCCCTTCAGGCCGGGATTCCCGAGATTCCCGTTAGAATTGTTAATCTGACCCAGAAGAAGGATCTGGAACGGATGATTTCCGGAGCGAAGTATGATCGCAGGGTCACCATGGATCTGGATGAGGTGGTCTTTACCCCCGGCCCGGACGGAAAAAAAGAGAAGGCTCTCCCCTTCCCTCTGAACCGAATTTACAGGCAGGACCTGCGCTACGGTATTCCGGCGCTGATCAGCTTTCTGACCCGGGAGGGATATGATCTCTGGCTTTATTCCGCGGGATATTATTCCCAGGATTATGTGGAAAGGCTCCTGAAGCATCATCACGTGAAGGTAACCGGCGTCATCACCGGCATCGCGAGAAAGGACCCGGCGGTTTCCGAAGCGAAGGAAGAGATGGAGCAGCTCTTCCGGAAAACCTATCGTCAGACCATTCACCTGGACCAGTCCACCATGCTCTGCGTGGATCATACCGGACGGACCTTCTCCGAAATCCCCATTGATGAAAATAAAGTCTGGGCCGCGGAAATCATCAACCTGATCAAAGAAGGAGCAGCGGATGAATAAGCAGCCGGCGGAGAAAATGCGCGTATCCTTCGACCTGGACGAGGTGCTTTTCGTTTCTCCCGAAACCCATCGGATCGAGCCGCTCCCCTTCCGGCTGCTGGGCCTGCTGTATCCGGAGCGGCTGAGGCTGGGAACGCCCGACCTGATTCACGCCCTGCAGGGGATGGGATACGAGGTGTGGATCTATACCTCCTCCTTCCGGTCGGAGCAATATATCCGGCGGCTTTTCCGCTGGTATGGGGTTCGCTTTGACGGAATCGTCAACGGGAACCGCCATCTTCGGGAGGTGCAGGGAAACCGGAAGGAAACGCTTCCCCAGAAGCTGCCAAACCGGTATCGGATATCGCTGCACGTGGATGACGAAGAGGTCATCTGCTCCCTGGGGCGGCAGTACGGATTCAGCACCTATCAGCTGGATGCCCAGGACGACAACTGGAAAGAGAAGATCATCGCCCGGGCGGAGCAGATTAAAAGGCTGGAAGCGGAGCAGCGGAACGAATCCCCCTGATGTTCCCGCACGGATGACGTGGGGTGCATTCCGAAAAAAGCTGCCGGCGGTCAGCATTTTTCTGACCGCCGGCAGCTTTGCACTTCCGCGCGAAAGGGTCGGAGAGCGCTTCAGTATTCCTCCAGAAAGCTGTGCTCCACCCCGTGCAGCTTATAGCCCAGCACCGTATCCAGGTTGACGCACCGGGCCGCGTTGTACAGGTGGGCCTCCACGTCCGGGTTGGTTTCATGGAGCTGCCTGATCAGCTCCTTGGTTTCCTGCCGCTTGGACACAGCCGCATCCGATGCCGCGGCCTCCGTGAATCGGCAGGCGCACTGAAGGAACCGAAGCCCATGATAGTCCCGCCAGGCCTTGATATCCGCCTCCCGGATCAGGGTCATGGGACGGATCAGCTCCATGCCCTCAAAGTTCTTGCTGCGAACCTTGGGCATCATGGTCTGGAACTGGCCGCTCCACAGCATCCCCATGAGAATGGTCTCGATGACGTCGTCATAATGATGCCCCAGGGCAATCTTGTTGCAGCCCAGATCCCGGGCCTGCTTGTAAAGATGGCCCCTGCGCATCCGGGCGCACAGATAGCAGGGGGATTTGGGAATCTCATAGACCGTGTCAAAGATCTCCGTTTCAAAAACCGTCAGAGGAATCCCCATGGCAGCCGCGTTCTGTTCGATCAGATCGCGGTTTTCTTTTTTATATCCCGGATCCATGACCAGAAATTTCAGCTCGAAGGGAAACTTCCGATGCCGCTGCAGCTCCTGAAAAAGCTTGGCCATCAGCATGGAATCCTTCCCCCCGGAGATGCAGACCGCCACCCGGTCCCCCAGCTGCAGCAGGTCATACAGGCGGATGGCTTTGGTAAAGGGGGTCATCAGATTTTCCCGGAACCGCCGGACCCGCCGGATGGATTCCTCAATCTCAAACGCCCGGGAAACCTTCTCCGTTTCCGCCGCCGCTTCGGTCCCTTCCAATGGACCGATGTTCATCGCTTCACGCTCCATGCTCCATGCTCCATCTGTTACGCTCTTATCTTCCCCTGGCCGAAAGGAGGGCCTTCCTGATTCGCCGCTCCGCGGCTTAGGTCAGCACGCTGCTGGTGGCTTCGTCCTCATACTGCCGGGTATACAGCCGGTAATAATAGCCCTTTGCCTTCAGCAGTTCCCCGTGGGTTCCCTGCTCAACGATTTTCCCGTCCTGCACCACCAGGATCAGATCCGCGTTTCTGACGGTGCTCAGCCGGTGCGCGATCACCAGGGAGGTCCGCCCGGCAATCACCGTTTCAATGGCGGCCTGAATCTTCTGCTCCGTCAGGGTGTCCACCGAAGCCGTCGCCTCGTCCAGCACCAGGATCCTCGGATTTGCCAGAATCGCCCGTGCGAAGGAGATCAGCTGCTTTTCTCCGGTGGAGAGCAGGTCGCCTCCCTCGCCCACGTCCGCGTCCAGCCCCTTGTCCATCCGGGCCACCACCTCATCCGCGGAAACCAGCTTCAGCGCCCGCCGGATTTCCTCCTCCGTAGCGTTCGGGTTTCCGTACAGCAGGTTCTCCCGAATCGTTCCGGAGAAGAGGTGGGGCGTCTGCAGCACATACCCCAGGGCGCTGTGGAGCCACAGCTGGGACCGCTCCCGGGCATCCTTTCCGTCGATCAGCACCCGCCCGCTGGTGGGTTCGAAGAACCGGCACACCAGATTCACCAGGGTGCTCTTGCCGGCGCCGGTCTCTCCCACGATGGCAATATTGGAGCCGAAGGGAATCTTCAGGTTGAAATGCTCCAGCACATATTCGTCCCCGTCCGGATACCGGAAGGAAACATTCTCGAATTCGATATCTCCCCGGATGGGCTCCCAGTTCTCCCGCTTCGGATCGAAGCTGTCTCCGTACAGACGGATCACTTCCTCCGAATCCTTCACATCCGGCTCCGTGCCCAGCAGCCGGGTCAGCCGTTCGATATTCACCTGGGTGGTAATCACGTCGGATATGGCGTCTACGATCCACCGAACCGGTTCCATCATCCCCTGCGCGTAGCTCATGAACAGGGAAAAGGTGCCTACCTCGCTCTCCGCGATATATCCGCCCTTCCACAGCACAATGGCCAGGGCCAGGGAGGAAGCCAGATTCATGGTCAGGGCAAAAAGTCCCCGCAGCCTGGCCACATGAACCCCCTGCCGGCGCATCTCCCCCGTATCGGACAGGAAGTCCCGGCTCATTTTCTCTTCAATGACCAGCGCCTTGATCGTCTTCGCGCCTGTGATCCCCTCGTTAAAATCCCCGGTAATCTTACTGTTCAGCTCCCGAATCCGTCTGTTGCCCCGGATCAGCTTCCCCTGGAACAGGGAAAACAGCAGCACGATCAGCGGCAGAATCAGAATCACCATGCCCGCCAAGCGGGCATTAATGGCCAGCATGACCGTCACGGAACCGATGAGATAGCTGGTATGCCATACGGAATCCATCAGCGTCCAGGAAATCAGGGAGCCGATGCGTCCCGTGTCGCTCATGACCCGGGAGTGAATGTATCCTACCGCGTTCTGGTTGAAATAGCTGAAGCTCAGCTTCTGCAGGTGGTCAAAGGCGCTGGACCGCAGGTCCCGGTTCACCCGCACCTCCGTACTCCAGGCGTTCAGGGTGGAAATATAATTTACCGCCGCGCCAAAGAGAATGATGGCCACATACAGCAGGATGTAAAGCGCCAGGGTATCCGTGGTCCGTTCCGCGATATAGTGATTCAGCGCGTACCGCTGCAGCAGCGGCAGCGCCAGATCCACACTCGTACCGCCCAGTCCGCAGATCACCATCAGCAGCAGGGGCTTTCTGTATTTTTTCAGATAGGGCAGGAGCCGGGGAATCCCGAAAAAGGGCAGCGATGTCTTCTTTTCCTGCTGTTCCATCAGGCGTTCTCCTCCTCCCTGCTCAGGCTCTGAATCCGGTCAATTTCCCGGAACAGCCCCGGCTGATTCCGCAGCGCTTCCGGCGTCCCCAGCTGGGCTGCCCTGCCGTGGTCCAGCACCAGAACCTGGTCCGCCTTGGACAGCGTCGTCATCCGGTGGCTGATGAGAATGATGGTCGCCGATCCGAATTTCTTCTCCAGGGCCTTGCGGATCTTCGCGTCCGTCTCCGTATCCACCGCGGAGAGAGAGTCGTCAAAGATCATGATGGGAGCCTTCTGGGTCAGCATCCGCGCAATCGCCGCCCGCTGCTTCTGGCCGCCGGACAGGGTCACACCCCGCTCCCCTACAAAGGTGTCGTATCCCTTGGTAAAGCCCTGCACCGTCTCCTCCAGGCAGGCTGCCCGGGACGCCTCCGCCAGATCCTTTTCGCTCATGTCCGGCGAGGCGATCAGCAGGTTTTCCCGCAGCGTCCGTGAGAACAGGAAGGGCTCCTGCAGTACGATGCCGATCCCGCTCCGCAGATGAGACAGACGCATATCCTGAATATCCACCCCGCCGATGGTAATCCGCCCGTTGGAGGCCGGCAGGGGATAGAGCCGGTCCAGCAGGTACATCATGGTGCTCTTGCCGGATCCCGTGCCTCCCAGAATGCCCAGGGTCGTGCCTGCCGGAATGGTCACGCTGACATCATGCAGCATTTCCGAAGTTCCTTCATAGGCAAAGCTTACGTGCTCAAAGCGGATTTCTCTGTTCAGGGGCGGCGTCAGCCCCGCGGGATCATCCAACTCCTCCTCGGCGTCCATGATCTGGCCGATGCGCTCCATGGATACCCCAGCCTTGCTCATTTCGCTGATCATCCGTCCCAGCATCCGGATGGGCCAGACCAGCATCCCGTTATAGCTGAGGAAGGCAATAAACTCCCCGCTGGTCATCTGATCCCGCAGGCAGAAAACGACCCCGAACACCACCACCAGCATCACCTGAAGCCCGGAGAGGATATCCGCCGTGCTCCAGTAACGGGACATAATCTTTCCCATTTTGACCCACAGGGAAGTGTAATACTCATTCTGCTCATTAAACCGGTCCCGTTCGTACCGCTCCCGGCCGAAGGCCCGGACCACCCGAACCCCCGTCAGATTCTCCTGCACCATGGCGGACAGCTTTCCCTCGTTTTCGTCGCACTGCTGAAAGCCCGTCCAGATCTGATGATGAAAGTGTATGGAATAGCCGATGATCACCGGTACGGGGATCATGGCAATCAGCGTCAGGGGAACGTTCATCCCCAGCATAAACACGATGCTCAGCGCCAGCATAATCAGAATCCGGATCAGGTTGGTCAGCTGCTCGGAGATAAAATTCCGCGTCGTATCAATATCGCTGGTGCACCGCTGAATGATATCCCCCGTATGATGCTGCATATGCCACTTGAAGGGAAGATGCGCGATATGGGTATACAGGGTGTCCCGCATGGTTTTTACCAGGGTTTCCCCGCCCCGGGCGTTGAACACCCGGAACCCGTACTGGCTCCCCGCCTTCACCAGGGCCACCGCCATAACGGCCAGGGCCATGACCCACAGATGCTGCCGCAGGTATCCCGCCCCACCGGCGGCCGAGAGGATCCGCTGCACCGTCGGGCTCAGGCTGTCAGCCGCCGCGCCGCCGATGACATGATCCACCGCCACCCGGACGATCTGGGGTGTCACCATATCCGCCAGCGCGGAGAACACCGCGCACAGCATGCACAATAAAAAAGCGATCCGGCTTCCCTTCAGGAACCGCCAGATCAACCCGCTCCGCCCGGCGGTCTTCGCTCTGTCAGCTTTTTTCTTCATTCCCGTATCAAATTCCTTGCTCCCATTGTTGTCCGGAATCCGCAGGCTAACCCTGGAAAAGCGCCCCCGGAAGCCTGCTCCGACTGCGATATCTTATCATTTCATCCCCTGTCCGTCAATGAAATCCCGCATGGCAGGCGGAAAAGCCCGGATTGTAGGTATGATTTAAGTATGATAAGATATTCCGTATGAATCGCCTCCCCCCCCCCGCGGGCCCTTCCCCGGCCAAAAACACGGTCTCTTTCCCCGGTGCCCCCAGCCGGAGCACCGAAAAGTCGCTGAAGAAAGGTGAAAAAAATGACGAATCCCATGAATCCCCCGTATGTCTCCCTGTCGCCCTCCACGCTGCTGAGCCCTTCGCCGGTGGTCCTGGTTTCCTGCGCCGACCCGGCCAGCCCGGATCGGAAGAACCTGGTCACCGTCGCCTGGACCGGCACCGTCAATTCCGATCCTCCCATGGCTTCCATCAGCCTGAAAAAAAGCCGTTATTCCCACCGTCTGGTGGCGGAATCCGGCGAATTCGTCATTAACCTGGTGGACGAACCGCTCTGCCGCGCCGCCGATTTCTGCGGCGTCAAAAGCGGCCGGGATCTGGATAAAGCGGAAGCCATGAACCTCCGCTATCTCCCCGCCGAAGGCATGAACGTCGCTCCCGCGCTGGCCGGCACGCCTCTCAGCCTCAGCTGCAAAGTCCGTCAGCAGATCGCGCTGGGCAGCCATGACCTTTTTCTGGGGGAAATCGTCGCCGTCCGGGTCCGTGCCGATCTGATGGACGAAAAAGGCGGGCTCCATCTGGAAAAAGCCCGCCTGGTCGCCTATAACCACGGCCTCTATCAGCAGCTCGGACCCGTCCTCGGCTTCTTTGGCTGGTCCGTCGCCCGAAAGGAAGTGCTGAAGCGGAGAATGAAATTCTGACCGTCAGAGAAAACGCCGCCCCTCCGCTCCGAAGAGCCTTCCTTCTGCCGTGGAAGGGCCGGCATGGGGAAAGCCAGTCCTTCACCCCGCGCTCCGAATCCCGCGGGAATCCCCGGCGGATTTCATTCCATCTCCGCGGCCGCGCGCAGCAGGCGGAGTTCCTCTTCCGTCAGTTCCCGCCAGCTGCCTTCCGCCATGTCCGATTCCAGCGCCAATGGCCCGAACCGCGTCCGCGCCAGTTCCAGCACCTCATGCCCCGTGGCGGCAAACATTCGTTTGATCTGATGAAATTTTCCCTCCGATACGGTCACCCGGCCCCGGGAAACATCCGTTCCCGTCTCCAGAATCTCCAGCTTCGCCGGCTGGGCCGTAAAATCACTGAGCACCAGCCCTTTCTCAAAGGCCTGTATATCTCCTTCTGTCAGCTTGCCCGTGACCCGGGCTTCATATACCTTCTCCACATGCCGTCCCGGCGCAAGCAGCCGGTGATTCATTTCGCCGTCGCAGGTCAGGATCAGCAGCCCGGTCGTATCCTTGTCCAGCCGCCCCACAGGCATGCAGCCGATGCTGCTGTATACCGGCGGCAGCAGATCCATGACCGTCGGCTGCTTCCGGTCCCTGGCTGCCGTCAGCAGTCCCCCGGGCTTGTGCAGCATCACGTGACGGACCACCCGTCCGTCCACAGGCTGACCCGCCACCTGCAGCAGATCCGTTTCCGTCTCCGCGTCCGCCCCGGAATCGGTCACCCGCAGGCCGTTCACCAGCACCATGCCTTTCCGGATCAGATTCTTTCCTTCGCTCCGGCTGCAGATGCCCAGCGTCGTCAGCCAGCGATCCACCCGCATTTTCACGTTTTCAATCCTTCCACATAAGCAGCCGGGATCAGGCTCCGCAGAGGCAGCAGCGGAATCGTCAGAACCGCTCCCGCTCCAAGGATCATCAGGGTATTCCGCGTAGCGGGCAAACTCACCGTCCCCATCAGAAGCCCGTTCAGATTCTGAATCACCGGAAGGTAACGGGCCACGGTCCAGAGCACTGCCAGGATCATGGGCAGTACGCCAATCAGAGAAGCCAGCCAGCACAGCACGATCTTTCCGTGATGTCCCCGAACCAGCCGTTTATCCCCCTGGGCCCGGGCATGACGGGCACCGCTGTGGAAGGCGCACCCCAGCATCAGCAGCAGCAGGGCGCCCAGCAGGATCAGCAGCAGGCGCAGAATCCCCGTCATCTGATCCCCGCCGCCCAGATTGTTCTTGATCATCCGGAGAACCGTGAAGCTGTCCACCTCCCCGGAAAAATGATGCCAGGAAACCACCGCCAGCGCGATCAGGGGAGCCGCCCAGAGCAGCAGGAAGCCCAGACGCTTGAGCCCATAAATCAGCTTTGCCCCATATTCTCCTGGAGAAACCAGCCGCGTCGAACAAAGCTTTCCCCCTGACATCGCGTCCCGCATGGCCTCCGCCGCGTTCATCCGGGCCGGCAGCATAATCAGCAGCCACAGGCAGGCGGAAACTGCCGCAAAGGGGGCCATCGCCGCCCTGGACAGAAAAAGCAGCGGAGCCAGGCAGATCATCATCAGGCAGGCTTCCACAATCAGAAAGGCCAGGGTGTCTCCCGGAGAAGCAATGTAGGTTTTCCACGCTTTTTGAAGTGCTTTGGAAATTGTCATAAGCATCATCCTCCGTCCGTTATCTTCGGGTTGACCGGTTGGTCAGCGTAATGAGGGTCGCTTCGGGAGGATTAAAGATCCTCCCGGGCATATTGGTATAGTGGGGATCCGATCCCAGTCCGGGGCTGATATACTGCGGAATTCCTTCCACATCGCCAAGCCCCAGAATCTCCGCGTCCTGTGGAAACCAGCCCAGTTCCGGCACATAGGCGGCGCCGAGGAATGGAATCCGCCATTGCCCGCCGTTATAGTGTCCCGCCAGAATCAGGCTGGCATACCGCAGGGCGAAAACATCCTCCTTGCCGCTCCAGGAAATGATATCCCGGGCATAATCCGCTGTCAGCGGCGTGTGGGTCAGCACAACCTGAATATCCGTGGACTTAAACTGCTCCTTCGTTTCCCGAATGGCCGACATCCGTTCCAGCTCATATTCCAGCACCCGTTTCCGGGCGGCATCATCCGCGGTCAGCGAAGTCGCCTTCCGATTCATTTCCGCCAGCTGCACCGTATAGATATCCCTCATCCCATCCAGATCCAGGGTATAAACTTCTTCAGGCACGAACCAGATGGTTCCCTTGCCCCTGGTTTCTGACACGGGACGGTCCAGAATGGTTACGCCCGCGGAAATCAGGCGGTCCGCCCACTCCGTATATACGGACAGGCTGGAATGGGCCCAGCTGTCCAGATAATCCCCATCCGTATCCCCGGGCACATAGTATTTCGGCGTTTCCGCCGGCATCAGGGAAATCAGCTCCAGCAGCGGTTCCACATCCTGATCCGGTCCCAGCATATCCCCGGTCATCACCACACAGGAATAACGGGTGGTTCCCATAGCCGTCTGAAAGGCAGCCTGATGCTCCCCAAGCGACGCGCCGTGGAGATCGCTGAGGTGCAGAATGGAATACCGGTCCAGATCCTCCGGCAGATTCAGCACCGTCAGGGGAAGCTTTTCCAGCCGCACCCGATTGGAAACGATGAAGTTGGAAACCCACAGCAGCCCGACCGTCAGCACCAGAAAGATCAGCAGCGTTCGTCTGAGCCCCCGGCCCTTTCTGTTCCTTCGCTCGCTTTCCGGCGCGAAAATGTACTTGTTCCGTTTCCGGCGTCCCATGGGGTTCCTCCCTTCCCGGATTCCTTACCCAGACATTATAAGAAGATTCTGATAAAAAAACAACCCGCTGCGCGGAGTCGCGCCGATTGAGATTGCGGGCTGCCGGCTCATGAAATAAACCCCGCTGCTTTCGCAGCGGGGTTATATGGAATCCGGGACCGCCGCTGACGACCGACAGTGTCGGAATTTTCGTCAGCGGTGGTCTCAATCGAAACAAGCGAGCTCCGCTGCGCGGAGTCGCGCCGATTGAGATTGCGGGCTGCCGGCTCATGAAATAAA
>CAZMFY010000019.1:0-20926 GCA_964565635.1 uncultured Oscillospiraceae bacterium | reverse complement strand
TGGCGGAGCATCAGCCCCCGGCGGACGGCGCCTGGCTGGCCAAAAACAGCTGGGGCTCGGCGGAGGAGGCCTTCCCCTCCTACGCCCAGGGAAACTGGGGCATCGAAAACGAGGCGGGAGAGCATACCGGGTATTTCTGGGTCTCCTACTATGACCATTCCATCAGTGAGCCCATCGCCCTGGAGCTGAAGCCCGCGGCGGTCCCCCAGAGCGTGGATCAGCACGATTACTTTCTGCCCATTACGCTGAACAGCCGAAACTACAGCCAGCCCGTCTCCATGGCCAATGTGTTCAGAGCGGATCATTCTAAAGTGATCCGGGCCCTTTCCTGCATGGTCCCCTCGGCCGGCACTTCCGTGCATTATCAGGTTTTCATTCTCCAGGATGCCTATCAGTCCCCGGAAGACGGGCTGCTGGCGGCGGAGGGCACCGTCTCCTTCGCCGAGGCCGGTTTCCACCGGATCCCGGTCAGCGAGGTCCTGGTGCAGAAAGGCCAGTATTTCTCCGTCGTTATGACGCTGGCCAATCCGGAGGGAACCTATGACGCCGTCATGCCCAGCACCTACGGCCTGGGCGAAGACGTCCAGAAAGCCATTGTGAATGAGCGGGAAAGCTATCTGTGCCAGAACGGTCAGTGGCAGGATTACAGGGAGATCCTCGACGCCCGGGCAGCCGAGGAGGCGAAGGCGCTTTTCTCCTTCGGTCTGTCCTATGATAACTTCCCCATCAAGGTTTACAGCGACCGGGCGGAAAGCGATGTCAGGATGAAGCTGTCCCTGGAGGAGAACCCCCTTTCCCTGCTGGAAGGCTTTGATCAGGGCCAGTTCCGCCTGCGGTTCGTGGTGAATGACGGCGCCGACCTGGGAAAGCCGTCCATCCGGTGGCAGCCGCTGCCCGGCTCGGAGGGCATCCTGGAGCTGAGGCCGAAGGATGAGGGCGCGGTCCTGGAAGTGACCGCCAAAGCCCCCGGAACAGCCATGCTGTCCGTGACGGCCGAGGGAATCGGAACAACGGTTTTCCCGGTCACGGTCAACCAGGGCCGTCTTGCGAGGGCCGTCGCCTTCTCCCTGGATCCAACCTATACCGGCCAGGAAATCATCCCCCTCCTCATGGTATTCAGCGACTCCGATACGATCCTGACGGAAGGCGTGCATTATCAGGCGGCGTTTGAGAACAATATCCGCTGCGGGCTGGGCCGGGCCGTGATTACGGGAATCGGCCCCTGTGCGGATCCCGAGGGCGAGCCCCTCATCACCTATTTCGAAATCGTTCCCCCCAGCCCGGATATCGTCTCCCTCACAGCCCAAAGCGGTGAAATACATCTTTCCGTCTCGGATCTCTCCGGGATCGGCGCCGACGGCTATGAAGCCCAGTACCGTCTGAAGGGAACCGATGACTGGACCTCCGCCGCCTTTGAAAAGGATCAGACCGGCCTTGTTGTCAGCGGCCTGGCCGCCGGCGAATACGAGGTTCAGGCGCGCGCCTTCGTGGATAACAGGGACGATTCCCTGCCGGAGATGTTCAGCATGACCGCCTATGGAAACTACGGCGAGACCCATACCGTCCAGGTTCCGTAAAAAAAAAGGCGGCGCCCGAAATCAGGCGCCCGTCCGGAATGCTTCGGGAACTCCCCCGCCGGGAGTTCCCTTTTTTATACGTTCAGACAGAAGTTCGATCCGCCCCTCCGGCGATCTGCGCCGAGCCCCGGGCGAGTTTCCCCGGCGACGGCCCGCCGCTAATTCAGGCACCCCCGGAGGTCCGAAAACGCCTCCAGGTGCCACCGGGCCCCGGGATCCTCCCGGGCGTCCCCCATGGCGGCGCAGTCAAATCCCCCGGCGGCCGCCGCCGCCACCCCGGCGTGGGCGTCCTCCACCACCAGGCACGCGGCCGGAGGAAGTCCGATCCCCTCCGCCGCCTTCAGAAAAACCTCCGGATGGGGCTTGGAATGGGTGATGCAGTTCCCGTCCGCCACCGCGTCAAAGAAATCCTGCAGGCCCACCCGCTCCAGGATATAGGGCGTGTTTTTGCTGGAGGAGCCCACCGCCAGCTTCAGCCCCAGGGCCCGAAGCTCCTCCAGGGTCCGACGCACCTCCCCGCTGACGTCCGCCGGCGTCAGCCGGGAGAGCAGCTCCCGGTACCGGGCGTTCTTTTCCGCCGCCATGGCCTGCTTCTCCTCCGCCGAAAAGGCTTCCCCGCGCTTTCCCAGCAGGATCTCCAGGCTTTCCATCCGGCTGACCCCCCGCAGAAGGCCGTTGCGCTCCCGGTCAAAGGGGATGCCGAGCCTGTCCGCCAGGGCCTTCCAGGCCAGGTAATGATATTCGTCCGTGGACAGAAGCACCCCGTCCAGATCAAAGATGATTCCCCTGTAGCTCATAGGCTCCGTCCTTCCCGCGAATCCGGTCATTCAAAAACGCAGATCTCCGCCGCCTGGGCCCCCTGGGTGCGGGTGGCGGAATTCATGGTAAACACCAGGCGGACGTAGGCCGCCTCCATCGCCTCAAAATCGATGCGGATCCGGTTCCCCGTGGCGGCGTCGAAGGTATATTTTTCCGCCGGCGCGGCCTCGGTGAAGGTTTCCCCGTCCGTGCTCACCAGGACGGCGATCTCCTGGATGCGGGGCTCCCAGATGGAGGAGGGATTCAGGCAGACGGCCACCGTCCGCACCGGATAGGTGTCCCCCAGCTCAAAGGTGATTTCCGCCGGAAAGCCCTTGCTTTCCCAGTAGGTATCGGTCTTGCCGTCGTTCACGTTCCGGTCCACGTAGACATCCGCGTGTTCGCCGGAAACCACGGGCTTCCCCAGGGCCAGGTTCTCCCCCTCCGGCAGGGGGATAAACTGCTCCGCCGGATCCGGGAAGCAGGGGGGCCGTTCCGCGCGGGTCTGCTCCGGCGCGGTGATGATCGTAACGATGGTTTCCGGGTCTTCCGCCTCCTGCCCCAGGCCGGGGCAGGCAGCGCACAGCAGCGCCAGCACGCACAGGATCAGGACGATACGTTTCATGGCCGTTTCCTCCTATTCAATGACGATGTTCTCGCAGTATTCGTTGCAGCGGAGCTTCATGGTCTTCAGATCCCGGATGGGATTGCCCAGCACCGTCACGTTCCGCAGGGTCACATTGGTGATGCGGTTCTCCTCCCCCTGGCCCGCAAGCCGGGATGCGGGCACCTTTCCGTCCGCCGTGTTCAGCACGGTGAACCCGTCGATCAGTACATCGTCGATGGAGCCGAATTCGTCCTTCACCGTGGACCAGGCGGAATTCTGCAGCGTCATTTCAATCAGCTCATTATTGAATCCGTTATCCCCCTGCATCAGGGCGTTTTCCACCGTGATGTTCCGGTAGGTGATGTCGTGCACAAAGGCGTCGTCGCTGTTGTGGATGCTGATCACCGGCTTGTGGAAGTTATACAGCACGGTGATGTCCTCAAACAGCACGTCGCTGATCTCCGGATCCAGGGTCAGACCCTTGTCGGTTTCATAGCCGATTTCCATGGACTGGGCCAGGTCTGTCCAGATCTGCACGTTCCGGAAGGTAATGTCCTTCGTGGAGCCGGAATAGTTTTTGATGACCAGGCTGTCGTCCCAGGTCCGGGCGAAGCAGTTGTTCACCGTATGGTCCGTGCAGGACTGGAAGGTGAACCCGTCCCCGTTCTGCCGGCCGGAGATGATTTTCACGTTGTCCGCCGTCACGTTCCGGGAGGAATAGGAATTAAAGTTCCAGCAGTTGGAGTTCACCAGGCCGATGCCCTCCACCCTCACGTTTTTGCTGTGGTCCAGGTCGATGGGCACCCGGGCGTAGGAGCCGGGCTGATTCCAGGCGGGATAATCGCTGCCGTCAATCAGGCCCCGGCCGCAGATGCGCACATTCTCCGCATTATGGACGGAGATGATGCCGTGCAGCACGGCGCCGCCGGAAAGATAGAGGGTCTGGTTGCTCTCCAGCACGATGGCGTCCATCACCCATTCCCCGGGACCAATATAGAAGACATTCGGATCCTCCGGATCCGGCACGTCGGTTTCCGGGGGATTGGCGAACAGGTGCAGGGCCTGATTCACGCTGTCGTTGAAGACCACGGTATAGGCCCCCGGCTCCGTCAGGGTAAAGGAAACCGTCCCTTCCTCCACCCGGGGTTCGATGCCCAGGGACAGGGGCAGCACCTTCGCGCTTTCCACCGGGCTGCCCAGGCCGGGCATCCGGACCCGGACGTTCACCGTCCCCTCAAAGTCGAAATAGGCCATGGGGGTGGTCACAGGCTGGGTATTGGCGTTCCAGATATGCTCGTGGTTCACCATCACGTCATATACGAACAGGTCGTATCCGTTGACGCTGACCGCGGCCGTCTTTGAGGTCTCCATGGTCTTCGGCCCCTCGTAAAGGGTCAGATACGTGGGCCCCTCCGCCCGGGCCGCCCCCCAGACCGGGAAAAGACAGGCCAGGCACAGGGCCAGGGCAAGGCAGCGGATCATGCTCTTCATCTTTCTTTTCATCCGAACGCGTCCTCCTTGAAATTGAAGTTTAGCGTTAAACTGATTCCATTATAGCGGCCCGGGCCGTTTGAGGCAAGAGGGGCTCAAAGAAAATCCGGAAAATTTTTTCCCATACTTGACAGGTCGGGGGCAGGATGCTATAATGGCACCAGCAGATAGGTTTAGCGTTAAACCTAATCCAAATCAAGAAGGAGGAAATCCCATGAAAAAGTTCTTTGCTGTTCTCCTGGCTGCCCTGATGGTGCTCACCCTCGCCGCGTCCGCGCTGGCGGAGGAAAACGTCACCTTCCTGTGGGACAATTTTGACGATCGGGATCCCAACAACAAGCCCGAGCTGGCTCCCAACGGCGTCAACATCTGGTGGGACAACTGGGCCAACCTGCGCGCCAAGAATGAGGACGGCGCCATCAAGATCGACTACAGGCCGAAGGACTTTGACCCCGAGGACTATGAAAGCGAAGAAGACTATTACGCCCACGCCGCCGACTGGATGGGCAACTGGGGCGAAGCTGTGAACATGTGGGCCCTGGACGGCATCTCCTACTGCAAGTACCTGAACGTCCGCATCAAGGGCGCCGAGGGCGGCGAGGAGAACAAGCTGATCATGTACTGGCATCCCGAGGATTCCAAGTTCTATTCCGCCCGGTTCTGCGACCTGGTGCTGGCCGACGGCAGCAAGGCCACCATCACCACCGAATGGCAGGATCTGGTCATCGATCTGGAAGCCTCCGGCTTCCCGGGCATGACCAACGCCTTCCACTTCTATGCCTTCGCCAAGAACGTCATCTGGCTGGATGAGATCTCCTTCTCCGGCCCGGTCGCGCCCATTGACGCCACCAGCACTGATACCATCCTGGCGGGTCTGACCGCGGCAGAAACCGGCAAGGCCTGGGAGCTTCCCATCAAGGATTATCTGGCTGGTCTCGAATAAGTCATTCCTTTCCCCCCGCGGGGGCGGTTCGCCGCCTCCGCTTTTTTGTGGAAAAATGGAGCGGTTTTCACGGGGGGGGGATCCCGCGGTTTCTCCTTTCAGAGGCTTCTTCCCCTCCTCCTCTGGGGAAATCCCCCGGTTTTCCCCGGAAAAAATTGCCCTTCCCCCCCTCGGAAAACCTTGCAATTCCCCTTTTTCCCGGCTATACTTTGTTTTATCGTTTCTGGTACCCTTTGCGACAAACCGGAGAAGCGCATGGTCACATTGAAAGATATCGCCGCGGAAGCAGGCGTCAGTATTACAACCGTATCCAACGTGGTCCACAACCGTTCCAGCCGGGTTTCCCCCGCCACGGTCAAAAAAATCTGGAGCATCATCCAGCGGGAGCATTACGCCCCCAGCATGTCCGCCCGTTCCCTGGCCAATGCCCATTCCTCCATCATCGGGGTCATCACCCATCTGACCCCGCAGAATACGGGCAGCACCATGGGGGACCCCTTCCAGGGCGCCTTCGTGGAAGGCATCGAAAAGCGCACCCGGGAGGAAGGGTTCTATGTCATGGTGCGGGCCGTGGAGGACTTCGGCGCCCTGCAGGCCCTCAGCCACAGCTGGCAGCTGGCGGGTCTTGTGCTCACCGGCATGTTCCAGGATGATTTTTTCACCGCCACCCTGAATCTGGGCATTCCCTTCGTGCTCATCGACAGCTATGTGGAGCATCCCGATGTTTACAGCGTGGGCCTGGAGGATGAAAAAGGCGGCTATCTGGCCGCGAAGCACCTGCTGGAGCGGGGCCACCGCCGCATCGCCTTTACCTCTCCCTCCATCCGTCCCGGGGGCGTCATCGAGCAGCGCCTGTGGGGCTACAGGCGGGCCCTGGCGGAGTTCGGCGTCCCCTTCGATCCCTCCCTGGTCTTTACCCAGGAGATCACCGTGGAGGAGGGCAGGAAGCTGGGGCATCTGCTGGCGGAAAAGCCCGAAATCACCGGCATCTTCGCCTCCGCCGACCTGCTGGCCGCGGGCATCATGGCCGGCCTGAGCGAAAGGGGCATCTCGGTGCCCCTGGATAAATCCATCGTGGGCTTTGACGATAACTATCTGGCCCAGCTGACCGTCCCCGGCCTGACCACCGTTCATCAGGACGCGGAGCAGAAGGGTTTCCTGGCCACGGATATGATCCTCTGCCAGCTTCGCCATGAGGAGCCGCCCCGGCGGAAGATCATCCTGCCGGTGCGCCTGGTGGAGCGGGGCAGCGTCCGGGATCTGAGAGCATAACACAAAAAAGCAGAAAAAAAAGCGGCGCGGATCTTCCCCCTGCCGGGGAACCTCCGCGCCGCTTTCGGTATCCGCCCTTTTTTCAATTCGCTTACCCGGGAAGAATGCGGCCTCCGTCCTTCGTGATGTCAATGATCCAGCGCTTTCCGCCCGCGGTGACCGGGAAGGTCAGGCGGGTCAGCTGCTTCGGCAGGCGCGGATGGATTTCCGGCCTGCCGTTTCGGAACGGAGGGACGGTCCTTTTCGTTCCACCCGGGCCTCAGCTCGCTTCCCCGAAGGCGGATCCCGTCCCGCATTTCCGGAAGAAATACGGCCGGTCCGTTCTATCCGGGAAGAATGCTCCCCCCGTCCCCTGTAATCTCTATGATCCATTCCTTTCCCCCCGCGGTGATGGGAAAGCGCAGGCATGTCAGCTGCTTCGGCAGGCGCGGATGGATTTCCGGCCTGCCGTTTTTGATCCTGAGGCCCGCAAAGCCATAGGCGGCGATCATCCAGGCCCCGCCGTTGGAGGCGGGATGGGTTCCGCCGATGTAGATTTCCCCGGCCCACTGCTTGCCGGCCCCCGTCACGTCGATGCCCGCGGTGCGCCTGAACAGGCCCCAGGCCTCCTCCAGCAGTCCCAGCCGGCAGGCGGTCAGGGCGTACATGCAGGCGGAAAGGCTGGAGCCGTGCTCCGTCCGGGGCTCGTAATAGCGCCAGTTCCTTTCCACCTCTTCCTCTGTAAAGGCCTCCGGCAGCAGGGCCGCCAGGGCGATTACGTCCGCCTGCTTGATGATCTGGGTGGTCCCGGCGACTCCGTGGTCCCCGCCCCAGTATTCCCGCGGATCGCAGAGCCTCTCGCGGACCGTCTCCAGGGAGCAGTCCTCCAAGGCAAAGTAGCCGTCAAACTGCTCCGTGACCCCCTCCCGGATCCGCGGGCCCCGGATCCTTCCCCGCAGGTCCTCCAGCAGGGGAAGATCCCTTTCGAAGTCCATCTCCTTCAGCAGGGAAGCGAACCAGGACTCCCTGTCCCCGAAGATCTCCCGGAGCATCAGGGCGCTCTCCAGGCAGTGCTGGATCATCCGGTTGGTGAAGGCGTTGTTGCAGACCCGCTCGTGATATTCATCCGGCCCGATCACGTCCGCGAAATCCACCTCCGCCCGGTCCAGATGGGCGCTGGCCCTGCTCAGGTAGAAACGGGCACATTCCAGGATGACCCGGGCTCCGCCCTCCTCCAGCAGGGTCCGGTCGCCGGTCATCTCATAATACTGCCGCAGGGCATAGGCCACGTCCGCGCTGATATGGATCTGCCGGTCCCTGAAATAGGTGCGCACCGGACGGTGGGTGAAAACGTCCACCACGTTGAAGTCCGTACAGCCCTCCTGGCCTCCCTCCTGGCTCTCCCAGGCATAGAAGGCCCCCCGGTATCCGTATTCCCGGGCTTTTTTCAGTGCCCCCGGCAATGTCTCGATCCGATATCGCAGCAGGGATCTAGCGATCTCCGGCTGGGTACAGGCAAACATGGGAAAGCAGAAGATTTCCGCGTCCCAGAAAATGGCTCCCTTATAGGTCTGCCCGGACAGCCCCCTGGCGGGGATGGAAAGGTTCTCCGCGTGCCGAGGCGCGATGCAGTTCAGGTGATACTGGCTGGCATGCATGTCCCGGGCGGCTTCCCCGTCCCCCTCCAGCGTCATCTCCGACCGGGCCCAGATCCGCTCCCAGGCATCCCGGTGGGCCCGGAGGCATTCCTCAAACCCACGCTCCCGGGCCTGAAGGCAGACGCGCCTCGCCGCCTCCGCCGGGTTCTCCTCCTCCAGGGAGGTGCAGACCGCCGCGAAAACCTCCACGGTCAGGGTCTGGCCTTTCCGGACGGGGCAGGTCAGCATCCGAAACAGGCCCTCCGGCCCCTCCTCCGTCCGCTCCGAGGCCTCAAAATCGGCCCGCAGGCACTGGGCCGCGGCCACCCGGATCTGCTTTTCCCCGGTCAGCCCCTCCGCCAGCAGGGCCTCTCCCGCCTGAAATTCAAACCCGCTGAAGTGGGGTCCGTTGATGTCCCAGAGGTCCGTGGAGATCCCCACCTCCAGGGTGATCACCCCGTCCTGCTCCGCATGCATCCGGTATCGGTCAGCCATCAGGGCATGCTCCGCCATGGAGACGAACCGCCGGCTTTCGATCCGGACCGGGCCGAAGCAGGTGTCCCGGCTGAACAGCCCCCCGCGGTAATCCAGCCGCTGCCGGTGGGCCAGGGGCTCCGCCTGCCCCAGGGCCTGGGGCTCCCCGTTGAAAAACAGGCGCAGAAACAGCCCGCCCGGGGCGTTCACCGGCTCCCGCCAGGCCTGGCCGTTCCGGTCGTAGACCCTGGCCAGCGTCACGGCGGCGAACAGCCCGCTGCCCGCCTCCTCCGGAACGCCCCGCAGGCCCATATATCCGTTGGCGCACAGGAACCGGTTGCCGTCCGACGCTGCCTCCGCCGGGTCAAAGCCGTTTTTTTCCACGGACCAGATGTCCATCAGGTTTCCTCCTCCCGCCGGCGCTTCCGCTTCCTTCATGCCCGCTGCCCGGCGCAGGGCACCCGAAGCCCCGCCCCGTCCAGCACCGTCTCCCGCCCGTCAATCCGCAGGGTCAGCTCCCCGCCCCGCTCCAGGGTAAAGCGGGTTTCGTTCCGGTCCATGCAGACCCGGAGCACCCGGCCCCGGTACAGGAGGGAAAACCGCAGTCGCTTCCAGCGGGCGGGCAGCCGTGGCGCGAAGGACAGCACGTCCCCGTCGCTTCTCAGGCCCGCGAACCCGTAGACGATGTTGACCCAGGCCAGGGCGATGCTGGTGATATGCAGGCCCTCCCGGGTGTTCCGGTTATAGTTGTCCAGATCCAGCCGGGTGGCGAAGCCGAAGAAGCCCACCGCCTCCTCCATCTTGTCCAGCTCCGCCGCCAGAATGGAATGGATGGCGGGAGACAGGGAGGACTCATGGATGGTGCGGGGCTCATAAAATTCATAATTGACCCGCTTGGTCTCCCGGCTGAAGGAGGAATTGTACAGGTAAAGCATCATCAGCACGTCCGGCTGCTTGATCATGTCCGACCGGTAGATGCGGTCATAGGACCAATGGTCATACAGGGGGAAATCCGTCACCGGAATCCCGTGGATATCCGTATGGGGCAGGTCAAAATAGCCGTCGTGCTGCTCGAAAAGCCCGTTCTCCCCCTGGGGGAGGTACATGTCCCCGGCGATGGTCTTCCATCGGAGGATCTCCGTCTTCTCCAGCCCCGTCCTGTCCCGGAGGGCCCGGCAGGCTTCCGGCCTTTCCCGTTCCATGCGCTCCAGCGTCTCCGCCGCGAAGGCCAGGGTCCGCATGCCCATATAATTGGTATATGCGTTGTTGTTCACCATCATATGGAACTCGTCCGGGCCCATCACGCCGTAAAAACCGTACTTGCCCGTCCGGCTTCCCTTTTCCGCCCGGCTGGCCAGGAAGCGGGCAATCTGCAGCAGCATCTCCGCCCCGTATTGCCAGAGGAATTCCTCATCCCCGGTCACGCGCACATAGTGCCAGATGCCGTAGGCCACGGCGGTGCTGGGCTGCAGCTGCAGGCTGGCATGCTGCCAAAGTGCGCAGGCCTCTTTCCCGTTCAGGGTGGCAATGGGATAGCAGGCGCCCCGGCAGTCCAGCATTTCCGCCCGCTCCAGGGCCTGGGGAAGCTTATTGTACCGGAACAGCAGCAGGTCCCTGGCCGCCTCCGGCTGGGTAAACAGATAGAAGGGCAGGCAGCCCGCCTCCGTATCCCAGAAAGCGTGGCCGTTATAGGCCTCCCCCGTCAGCCCCTTGGCGCCGATGTTGTGGCGTGCGCTGCCCCCCGCATAGGTCTGCCGCAGCTGAAAGATGCAGAAGCGGATGCCCTGCTGCTCCGCGAGGGCGTCCTCCCCCTCCCCGTCGATTTCCACGTCCGAGGTGCGCCAGTATTCCTCCCAGCAGGCCCGGGATGCCGCCAGCGCCTCCTCCAGGGAGACTCTTCCGCTCTCCTCCAGCGCCTCCAGGCCCCGCTGCCGCAGCGATTCCCCTTTCTCCCCGTCAAAGAGGATCACGACCCGCCGGTCCACCGACAGGGGGCAGCCCTTCCGGAGCTGCAGCCGGGCGCTGAGGCTCACCGTTTTTCCGTCCCGGCCGGCCTCGGCCTCCCCGGGCAGATCCAGAAGCGCCCCGGCAAACACCTGCTGCCCGGAATGAAGGGTTTCCGCCTGCAGCGTCAGCCTTCCCGCGCCGGCCTCCCCCCGGGGATCCTGCCAGAAGCACCGGCCATATCCCTCATGCACCGCGTCAAAGGAGAGGCCGCCCGTATACGTGGCCTCGCAGTCTTCGCTGACCGCCTCCAGGGTGACCCGCTGATACGCCCGCTCCCGGTGCGTCATGTCCAGAAAGCGCAGGAAGGTCAGCCTCAGCTCCTTCCCGGAGGCGGTTTGCCACAGGAAGCTGCGGCGCAATGTCCCCTGCCGCAGGTCCAGCTCCCGCCTGAAATCCCGATAGCGGCTCCGGCCCAGATCCAGCCTTTCGCCATCCACGGTGATTTCCGTCCGCAGCCAGTCGGCGGAGGGAATCATGAAATGGGTTTCCCGGATGATGCCCCGGTAGCTCTTCCCCAGGGCTTCCAGGTCATATACCCCGTTCACGTACATTCCCCGCAGGCTGTCCACGCAGCCGCCCTCGTCAAAGCTGCCCCGCACCCCCAGGTTCTCGTTCGCCAGGGAAAACACGCTCTCGCTGACCCGGGCGTAGGCCGGGTCAAAGCCCTCCTCCGTCACCTTCCACGGGTCGCAGCCAAAGTATCTGTCCGCCGCTTTTGCCATGTGCTTCCCTCCCCGTCATCCTTTGATGCCGACGGAAACGGAATTCTCCGTCAGCTGTTTCTGGAAGATAAAGAACAGAATGATGGGCGGAATCATGGAGAACACCACCGAACGCATCATGGCGTCCTCGTTCACCGTCTGCTCCGTGCTGAACACGAACAGGCGCACCATCACCGTCTGCAGCTCCCCGCCCCGGAGCACCAGGTAGGGCAGCAGGAAATCCGACCAGGCGGCGTTCACCGCGAAGATGGCCACCACCGAGCAGATGGGCTTGGACAGCGGCAGCACGATCCGGAAAAAGACCTGCAGCTGGCTGCATCCGTCGATGCGGCTGGCCTCCAGGATGGAGGCGGGCAGGGATTCGAAAAACTGCACGAACAGGATGACGTACATGGCGTTGGCGCCGTAGGACAGCCACAGGGGGACGAAGGAATTGCCCAGCCCCGCCTTCTGGATGTTCATGAACAGGGGCACGATGCTGATGGTGGTGGGCATCAGCAGGGACAGCATCACCAGCTTTTTGACCACGCCGCTGCCCCGGGGCTTGAGAATGGCCAGGCCGTAGCCCAGCAGCCCATTGAACAGCAGGGCGCAGACGACGCTGCCCGCCACGGAGAAGAAGGAATTCAGATAGTTCCGGGCGATGCCCAGCTGGTTCCAGGTGGTCAGATACGTTCCCGGGTCCAGGGACGCGGGCAGCAGGCTGGTGCTGGAAACAAACTCCTTCAGGTCCTTGAATCCCGCCAGGATGACCCACACCAGGGGAAAGAGGGCCACCACAACCATCACGGCGCACAGGAAAAGGATTGCCCCGTACCCGATCCGGACGGAAAGGGAGTGCATGTCATAGTCCCGGATGACGCCGGTGCGCGTTTTCTGAGTCATCTTCACCCCTCCCCTCTCAGTCCCAGTCGGATTCCCTGCGGTTGAAATAGGAATAGATGCCCGTCATCACCAGCAGGATCAGCGTGACGATCACGGCCACGGCGGAAGCCTTGCCGTAGTTCATGGCGCCGCCGAAGGCGTACTGCCACATGAGCTGCATCAGGGAGAGGGACGCGTTGTCCGGCCCGCCCTTGGTGAGCACCATCGGCTCGTACATGATCTGGAACACGGAGATAATCTGCAGAATCAGCAGGGTACCGGCCAGCTTCCGGATGGCGGGCAGCAGGATATGGATCACCCGCTGCCAGACGGTGGCCCCGTCGATGGCCGCCGCCTCATACAGCTCCGCGTTGATGCCCGCCATGCCGGCCATATAGATCAGGGCCGTGGCCCCGGCCCCCTTCCAGGTGGCGATGACGATCAGGATCGGGATCACCAGGTTCTCCCTGGTCAGATAGCTCTGGGGCGGAATGCCCAGCTTGCCGATCAGGATATTCAACACGCCGGATTTTTCCCCGGAGAAGAAGGCGGACCACAGGATGATCACCGCCAGGCCCGGCAGCATGTTGGGCAGATAGACCGCCGTGCGGAAGAAGCCCTTGCCCCGCCGGGTTTCCCCGATCATCAGCGCCAGCACAATGGGAAGGGCAAAGCCGATCAGCAGCGACCAGAATGTATAGGAAAAAGTGTTCATCAGCGCCTGGGTAAAATCGTCCTTGCCCATGACGCTGATAAAGTTGTCCAGCCCGATAAACCGCACCAGCTCCACGTTCCGCGTCTTATACAGGCTCATGCGGACGCTTTCCACCAGCGGTTCCCAGACAAAGAAGGTCATCAGAAGCAGGCCCGGCAGCATGATCAGCCAGGATTTCAGCGCTTCGCCTTTTTTTCCCTTCAGCCCGCTCCGGCCCTTTTTTTCACTCATGGAGCTCCCTCCCGGATCAAGATTCCATTCCGAAAACATGCCGGCCGGAAACCCCGGACCGGCATGCCGCGATCAGTAGTCGTTGATTTCGTCGTCCAGGTACTCCTGGAAGGAATCCTGGGCCTTCTGCAGGGCCTTCATCACGTCCGCGCCTTCCCGGGTGATCATCCGCTGAATGACGGCGGTCAGCTCCCGGTACAGCTGCTGGGCAAACACCGGCTCCTCGGATTTGAGGGAGATGGTTCCCTCAGAAATGGAATCGAAGAAATCCCGATACAGCCGCATGTCCACGTTGCAGTATTCATCCACGATAGCCTGCTTGGCGGCGTTGTATTCTTCGTCCGTCCAGGCGCTGATGGCGGGGATTACGGGGGCGCCCCGGTCCCGCTTGGCCGCGTAGTCCGCCCGCATGCCCTCGATGATGGCGTCGTCCAGGAAAGGCAGCTTGCCGATGACCCGCAGATAGGCCATCAGGGCAATCCCCTGGTCCTTGGTGATATTAGGCGCAAACATATAGCAGGTGCCGCCGGCCAGCGCGTACCGTCCCGCGTCCCCCGCCGGGAAGGGAATCAGGGCGAAGTCCTCCACCGGCAGGCCCTTGTTGGCAGTGGGCTGATCCACGGAATCGTCCGCGGCGAAGTTCATGGCCGCCTCTCCGGTCCCCAGCAGGGAATGGGCCCCCGCCCAGTCCGTGGTGGTGGCGTCGGCGTTGAGGATGTCGTATTTCCACTTCAGGTCCCGCATGAATTCCATGGCGGCCACGCATTCCGGCGAGGTGAAATTGCATACCCACCGGCCGTCCTCATCCTGATATTCCAGGGCGCTCTCGCCCACGCACCCGAAATTCCAGGCGATGTTGGTGAACAGCCATCCGCCATAGGTTTCGCTGGCGGGGAAAACGAGGCCGGCCTTGCCGGTCTTTTCCCGGATGATCTGGCCGTATTCCGCCATCTCCTGCAGGGTTTTGGGATAGATCGGCAGTCCCTCCTCATCCACCAGCCCCGCCTCCCGGAAGAGTGCCACATTGATATGCATGCCCAGCACGTAGCCGTCCCTGGGCAGACCGTAGATGCGGCCGTTTTCATCCGCCAGCATCTCCACGTAGGAGGGGCTGAATTTGTCCAGCACGCCGAAGGCCTCCAGGGCGTCCGTCACATCCCCTACCAGCCCCTGGCTGATCAGCAGCTGGGGATCGGTGAAGGGGGGCTGGAAGATGCTGGGGGCCGTGCCGCCCTTGGCCATGGGCACGTAGTTGCTCAGGGTGTAGGAATAGTAATTCGGCACCAGGGTCACGTTGGGATACTGCTTGGCCATGGTGGCCTTATACCCTTCGAACAGGGCCTTCTCCGCCTCCGGCGCCGTATCCGCCGGCCAGTTTCCCAGGGTAATGGTGCAGGTCAGATCCGGGTCGATGACCTCCTCCGCCCTCACCGGGGGAAGGGCACAGACGAGCAGGCAGAGGGCCAGAAAGCAGGAAATCCACGGATGCAGACGGTTCATGTTCAAACCTCCTTATCAACCTGTAAGAATGGTCCTTTGTGAATAGGTTTAGCGTTAAACTCTGTGTTTATTATAGTATATTTCGACCGATTCGTCAATGCGCAAATCAAAAAAACCGGAATCGTCGGAAGGTCGTTCTGATTTCGCAGGTTGACAGCGCGGGCCCCTTCGGATATGATTCATTCAGATCAATATCCGGAAAAAAACACGGATGCGAAAGGAGCGAATCGGCATGAATAATGTAGAGCGCGTATGCAAATTCCTGGAGGAAGCCCAGACCTATTATCTGGCCACCGTCGAGGGGGATCAGCCCCGGGTGCGCCCCTTCGGCACGGCCCTGGTCTATGAAGGCCGTCTGTATATCCAGACCGGCAAGGTCAAGAGCGTGTCCAAACAGCTGTCGGCCAATCCGAAGGCGGAGATCTGCGCCTTCCTGAACGGCAAATGGGTGCGCGTCTGCGGCGAGCTGGTGAACGACGACCGACGGGAGCCCAAGGCTGCCATGCTGGATAAGATGCCCAGCCTGAAGGCGATGTACTCCGCGGACGATGACAACACGCAGGTGCTGTACTTCAAAAACGCCACGGCCACCTTCTCCTCCTTTACGGAAGCGCCGGAAACCATCGAGCTCTGAGCGGAAGGGGACTGACGCGGGCTGACAGGAGGACGTGGGATTGAAAACACTGTACCTGGAATGCGGCATGGGCGCTGCCGGCGATATGCTGATGGCCGCCCTGCTGGAGCTGATTCCCGACCGGCAGGCTTTCCTGGACCAGATGAACAGTCTGGGCCTGCCCGGAGTGCGGGTGGAAACCGAAAAAGCCGTCAAATGCGGCATTACCGGCACCCACATGAAAATCACCGTATACGGGCAGGAAGAGGAATCCGTCGACGCCCATGAGCATGAGCATGATCATGAGCACCATCACGATCATGACCATGAGGAAGATCATGAGCATCATCACGATCATGACCATGAGCATCATCACGATCATGACCATGAACATCATCACGATCATGAGCATGAGCATCATCATGACCATGAGGAAGGCCATGCGCATCATCATCACGCCACCGTGGCGGATATCGAAGGGATCATCGACGGGCTGAATGTATCGCCCCGGGTCCGGGCGGATGCCAAAGCGGTTTACGCCCTGATCGCGGAAGCCGAAAGCCGGGTGCACGGCCATCCGGTGAGTGAAATCCACTTCCATGAAGTCGGCACCCTGGATGCGGTGGCGGATGTGGTGGGCGTATGCCTGCTGATGGAAAAAATCGGCGCGGAAAGGATCGTGGCCTCCCCCGTTCATGTGGGCAGCGGCCACGTGCGCTGCATGCACGGAATTCTGCCGGTGCCCGCGCCGGCCACCGCGCTGATTCTGACCGGCGTTCCCACCTATGGCGGACAGGTGCGGGGAGAGCTCTGCACCCCCACCGGCGCGGCGCTGCTGAAGCATTTCGTTTCCGCCTTCGGCGACCGTCCGGTGATGGCCGCGGAAGCCATCGGATACGGCATGGGGAAGAAGGATTTTGAACGGGCCAACTGCCTGCGGGCTTTCCTGGGGGAAAGCGAGGGCGCCCGGGAGGCGATCACCCTGCTGGAGTGCAATCTGGACGATATCACCGGCGAGGAAATCGGCTTTGCCATGGATCAGCTGTTCAAGGCCGGCGCCAGAGATGTCTATACCCAGCCCATCGGCATGAAGAAATCCCGGCCCGGGATCCTGCTGAGCGTGGTCTGCATGCCCGAGGACGCGGACCGTCTGGCCGGCGTCATCATGAAGCACACCCCCACCCTGGGCATCCGCCGGCAGGATCTGAGCCGGTATGTGCTGGCCCGGTCCATCGAAACGGTGGAAACTCCCTATGGCCCTGTCCGGATCAAATCCGTGTCCGGCATGGGCGTCCGCCGCAGCAAGGCGGAATATGACGATCTGGCCGCCCTGGCGGAGAAGCATCAGGTCTCCCTGGACGAGATCAGAAAAACGCTGTAATTCATTCCCGCAGAAAAGCCTGCCCTCATTTTCCAAGGGCAGGCTTTCTTTTTTATGGCTTTTCCGATTCCTTTGCTTCTGCCCCGGTTCCCCGGACCAGCACGCTTCGGGAATAGCGGAGAATCAGCAGCGCGGAGCACAGCACCCATCCCACCGGATAGGCCAGGGCCACGGCCACAAAGCCAGCGCCCATCGCCTTGGTCACGGCCAGGTAGATCTGCCGGAACACCACGAAGGAGGCCAGCATGATGACCGTGGGCATGGTGGCATCCCCCACGCCCCGCAGCGCGCCAGCATAGTTCTGGTTGAAGCAGAAGAGGAGATAGAAGGGCGTCACGATGCGGATGAACTGCACGCCGTATTCGATCACATCCGGCTCCGGTGAGAAAAAGCGCATCAGCGGTCTGGCAAAGATAAAGGTCAGCAGCCCCAGCACCGCGGTGGATACCAGGCTCATCACCGTGGCTGTCCACACCCCGTCCCGGGCCCGCCTGGGCTGATTCGCGCCCCAGTTCTGCCCGACGAAGGTGGTGGAGGACATGGAGATGCTCTGCACGGGAATCAGGGCGAAGGCGTCGATCTTCCCGTATACGCCATACCCGGCCATGCAGGCCGAGCCGAAGGCGTTGATATAGGACTGTACGAATACGTTCGAAAAGGCTGTAACCGCCGACTGGATGCTGCTGGGCAGGCCCAGCTCCAGGATCATCCGCAGGGACCGTCCGTCGATCCGGAGTTTTTTCCACCGGACGCCGTAGGCGCCTTTTTCCCGGGTCAGCGTTACCAGAATCAGGGCGGCCGACAGGATCTGGGCCAGCACCGTGGCCAGGGCGACCCCCGCCACCCCCATCCCGAAGACCAGCACGAAGAGCAGATCCAGCACCGTATTCAGCAGGGCGGAGCCGATCAGAAAATACAGGGGACGCCGGGAATCTCCCACCGCCCGCAGCACGCCGCTGCCCAGGTTATAGAACAGGATCCCCGTGATTCCCGCGAAATAGATGGCCAGGTATGCGCTGGATTCCGGCATCACGTCCTCGGGCGTCTCCATGAACCGGAGCATGGGCTCGATGATAAACTGGCCCAGGACGGTGGCAATCGCGCTCACGATGAAGGTCAGGGCCACCGTCGTATGAACCACCTTGCTCAGACCCTCCTCGTCATGCGCGCCGTAGCGCTGGGAAATGACCACGGAGGCCCCGGTGGCCAGCCCGGCGCAGAAGCCCACGATCGTATTGATAATCGGCCCGGTGGAGCCCACCGCCGCCTGGGCCTGCTGCCCGACAAACTGGCCCACCACCAGCGTGTCCACCGTGTTATACAGCTGCTGAAACAGAAGCCCGATCGCCATCGGCACAGAGAACTGTATCATATGTTTCCATATGTTTCCCCGGGTCATGTCCAGATCCGTCCGTGCCATTCCGTCACTCCTCCCGCGCGTATCAGTCCAGTCATCATACTCCATTTTTCACCGACAAACAACAGAAAAATTCCCGGCGTCTTTAATCAGGCTTCCGTCAAAAAAAATGAGAAATAAAAAGCATCTGCTCCGGGTACCACGCCCCGGAGCAGATGCTCATCCAGGCAGTCCGACAGGCGGAAGTCCCATCACAGATTCTCTTTAATCTGCCGGATCATCTCCGCGTAGGCTTCCTCGGTCATATAGTTCTCGTCGGGATTCATGGCGAACACGCCGCCCCATTCGAAGCCGTCCCGGTATTTGGGCACCAGATGCATATGCAGGTGGCAGCCCGTATCCCCGTAGGCGCCGTAGTTTACCTTGTCCGGATGGAAGGCGGCGTGGATGGCCTTCGCCGCACGGTTCACGTCGGCGAAGAAGGCGTTCCGCTCCTCATCGGAAAGGTCCACGATTTCGCTCACATGGTCCTTGTAGGCCACGATGCAGCGCCCGGGATGGCTCTGCTCCTTGAAGAGGATCAGCTGGCTGACGCTCAGGTCGCAGATCTTGATGCCGAAGCCGGCGAGAATCTCCCCGCCCGCGCAGTAACCGCAATTGGGATCAAACATGGTTCTTCCTCCTTGCTGAGAGTCTTTTTGTCAGTATACCAGAATCCGGCGCTCAGGGAAAGCCCCTCTCTTTTCTTTCCTTATTAAAATGGTCCCTTTTCTTTCCCCATTGACAGGGGCAGCGCTTCCCGTCGGGAAGAACGGCACGGTCCGGGCAGAAATACGCCGGTCCCCTGCGGCTTACAGCAGGATCGCCCCCGCCAGCAGCGCCGCGCAGAAGACAAACACCCCGGCGTCCCCGGCGCCGAAGGGATACCGCTTATAGGCCGAATCCCGGGTCCGCAGGCGGAAGCCCCGCACCTCCGCCGCCGCGGCCGTCTGGTCCGTCTTCCGCACGGAGGAGATCAGCAGCGGCGCGCACAGGGGCAGGATCATGGAAAACTTCTTCAGCCCCCGGGCCGTGTCAAAGGGAATCCCCCGGGCCGTCTGGGCCTCCATGATTTCGTTCATTTCTTCCACGAACTGGGGAATGAAGCGAATCGTGGCGGACAGGGTAAAGGCGTAGGGATAGGGCACATGCAGCACCTGGGTCAAGGCATTGGTCAGATCGTTGATCCTGGTCACCGCCAGGGCCAGGGTCAGGGGCATGCAGACCACCACCAGCCGCAGCACCACCTTCCCCGCGGTCAGCAGTCCCTGGTCCGTAATGATCCAGAAAACCGGCGTTCCGCCCCGATGCAGCAGGGCCTGCAGCAGGAACAGGAAGGCTGCGATCTTCAGCAGTCCCCGGAGGATGTTCCAGGTCCGCCCGGCTACCCCGGCAATGATGCCGAACAGCAGATCCACAGCCAGCAGCCCCAGCAGTACCGGCAGCCGGTCCGTCACAAAGGCCGCCGCGCAGATAATCACCGTCAGGAAAATCTTCGTGATGGGATTCAGCCGGTGAATAAAGGAATCTCCCGGCACATATTCAAACAGGTTGTTCATGCGCCCGCGCCTCCCTTCCGGCACCGGGCCGCCAGCGTTTTCGCCATGCCCTCCGGCGTATCCGCCTCCAGGAATTCCTCCCCCAGCCGCAGTCCCAGGCCGATCATCTGGGGCGGAAGCACGGAGGCCCGATCCATCAGCGCCCTGTCCCGGAAGATGTCCCGGACGGACCCCTGGGCCAGCAGCCGGCCCGCCGCCATCACCAGGGCCTGCCGGGCATAGTCCAGAACCACCTCCATGTCATGGCAGACCATCAGCACCGTCACCTGCTTCTCTTCGTTCATCCGCCGGATCCGGTCCATGATATGGCAGCATTCCCGGTAGTCCAGCCCGGTGGTGGGCTCATCCAGGATCAGCACCTCCGGCTCCACCGCCAGCACGGAGGCCAGGGCGACCCGCTGCCGCTGGCCCCGGCTGAGGGCATAGGGTTCCTCCTCCCCGGTGAAGGAAAAATCCGCCAGCATTTCCGCCGTCCGGGCCTGTATCGCTTCCTCGCTCAGGTCTCCCCGGACCGTCCGCAGGCCGAACAGGATTTCCTCCCGCACCGTGTTTTTGCAGATCTGCCGGTCCGGATTCTGAAAGAGGAATCCCACCTTCCGGGCCCGGTCGCTGACGCTGCTTTCCTGCAGATCCTTCCCGTCGATCATGACCCTTCCCGCGGTGGGTTTCAGCAGCCCGTCCACCAGGCGCACCGTGGTGGTCTTTCCGGCGCCGTTGGGCCCCAGGATCGCCGCGAATTCCCCCTTCGGCAGGTGAAAGGATACGTCCTCCACCGAGGGCTGTCCGTCCCTGTAGGAAAAGCTCACATGCTCCAGCCTGATCATCTCATGAGCCTCCTTGTCAGTTTCTCCGCCTCGTCCAGGTTGACGCAGACGGGCTGTTCCTCGCCGAGCCGCCGGGAAAGCGCCCGGCTGTATGTGGTCACCCGGGGGCAGTTCACCCCCGCCGCTTCCAGTTCCTCCGCCCGGGCCAGCACCTCCCGGACCGCTCCCTGCCGCACCACCCGGCCCTCGTTGAGCACAGCCAGGTGCTTCGCAAATTCGCTCAGCAGCATGATTTTCTGCTCCACGATGATTACCGTAACCCCCTGCTCCTCGTTCAGCGCCCGTAGCAGGGTAAAAATCTGACGGCTGCTGCGGGGATCCAGCTCTCCCGTGGGC